>NZ_JAEQCB010000247.1:0-5417 GCF_020738785.1 Microcoleus sp. PH2017_05_CCC_O_A
CTTTGACCAATTTCTTGTAGAATGTCCCGAAGATGGACTCTATGAACTGGTAAATGGAGAAATTGTCGAAATAATTTCAACCCGAAATCATATTGATGTTGCCGGCTACATCCGTGACTCTTTTTACGCTCAAATCAAAAATCTGAGCTTAAATTATGTAGTGACAAGCCAAACAGCTATCAGAACTGTAAATAAAGCTGGAGTAGAACAAGGGCGGAGACCCGATGTCAGTGTAATCGATCGCGATTTGTGGCGATATGACCGCTCGGCTTATGCTGCCTTGCGCGAACCAATTCAGTTGGCGGTGGAGGTAACATCAATGAATTGGAATGTCGATTATATTCACAAATTTGATGAGTATCAGCGTCTCGGAATTTCAGAATATTGGGTTGTGGATTATTTGGGAATTGCTAGCTCAAAATTCATCGGAAAGCCGAAAGTTGCGACTGTATTTGTCCACCTTTTGGATGCAGACGGTAATTATCAAACAACTACGTTTAAGGGCAGCGATCGAATTGTGTCTCGGACTTTTCCAGAATTAACGCTGACAGCAGAACAGGTACTGTATGCTTAAATTAGGTTGATTAGCCTAACTCTGTTATTATCTATAAAAAATCACTGCAAATATGAAAACTGTTTCTGAACAAAAACCTGTTAGTCCTTGGAATTACAAACCTTGGTGGTGTCAGCCTTGGTCGATTCTTTTGACAGGGACAAGTCTAATTTCTGGTAGTTGGTTTTTGCTAAAAACTGTTTGGATAACAGTTTTAGTCGCGATTCCTTTATTGGCTTGGATGGGATTTTTCTTGTTGGTTTGGCCGAGGTTGATGCTGTCTAGCGGTGCTTTGGATTCTCATTCAGATTAGGTTTTGGGCGGTGCGTAGTTTGTATGGTGTGCCATAAGTATCGTAGGTTTATAGCCGAGTCTAGATCCCCCTAAATCCCCCTTAAAAAGGGGGACTTTGAGCATTTCCTATCTACCCTTTAAGAAGAGAGACTTTGAGCATTTCTTGTCCCCCCCTTAAGAAGGGGGGCTAGGGGGGATCTGTGGTCTAAGGATCGAACCGTGTTTCTCACCCTACAATATAGCCTTTCTCAAAAAGGTGAGGTATGACTGACAGGTTATATAACCACTGAAACCATGAGGGCTGAAGCCCAACAACGTACCTCATCTTTCTGAGAACCGCTATAACTCTACACTTGCGGGTAATAGTCTTGAATTGCTTTCACTTCCATCGGATGCGATTTGAGCGATCGAATTCCCGATGCTGTTGCCTTGGCACCGGCTATGGTGGTAATAATCGGGATTTTGTAAGTCAAAGCTGTGCGGCGGATAAAGATGCCGTCAGCGCGGGATTCTTCGCCGGAAGGTGTGGTAATAATTAGTTGGATTTTCTCATTCTTGATCGAATCTAACAAATTTGGCCGCCCTTCGTGCAGCTTCAATTCCAAATCTACGTCTAAACCTTGCTCTCGCAAAACTTTGCGCGTACCGTGGGTTGCGACTATTTTGAAACCCAATTCCAAGAATTCCTTGATTACTGGTACTACTGCTAGTTTATCGCGATCGCGCATCGAAACCAACACAGTTCCAGACTGCGGCATCACTTGGCCAGCACCGAGTTGAGCTTTGGCGAAGGCTTTGCCGAAATCTGTGTCAATTCCCATGACTTCGCCAGTCGATCGCATTTCCGGCCCTAACAATGTATCAGTTCCTGGGAATTTAGCAAACGGTAGCACGGCTTCTTTCACGGAAACGTGAATTGGTATAATCTCTTTAGTAAAACCTAAAGCTTCCAGAGTTTGGCCAGACATGACTCGCGATGCCATTTTGGCTAGGGGAACTCCAATTGCTTTGGATACGAAAGGTACTGTACGAGAAGCGCGCGGGTTAGCTTCCAAAATGAAAACTTGTTCGCCTTGTACCGCAAATTGAATGTTCATCAACCCGATGACTTTCAAGGCTTTTGCTAGTTCTATAGTCTGGCGGCGGATTGTTGCTAAAGCTGCGTCAGAAAGCGTTTGGTAAGGGATGGAACAAGCCGAGTCACCGGAGTGGATGCCCGCTTCTTCGATGTGTTCCATGATACCACCGATGGTGACATTGCCAGTCGCATCGGCGATCGCATCTACATCAACCTCGATCGCATTTTCCAAGAACTTGTCAATTAAAATCGGATGATCTGGTTCTACGTGTACTGCATAAGTCATGTAGCGTTCCAATTCCGCATCGGAATAAACAATTTCCATCCCTCGCCCGCCCAACACGTAACTCGGCCGCACAACTACTGGATAACCGATCCGTTGAGCTACTATTAAGGAATCCTGAAAACTACGGGCCAAACCGTTAGCAGCTTGCTGAATATCCAATTCCCGCAGAATCTTTTCAAATCTTTCCCTGTCTTCTGCCGCATCAATAGAATCCGGGGAAGTTCCCCAGATTTTTGTTTGTACGTCGGGGTGATTTTCGAGAGCTTTTTGCAAAGGAATCGCCAATTTCAGCGGCGTTTGTCCGCCAAATTGAATGATTACTCCCTCCGGATTTTCCGCTTCGATGATGTTGAGAACATCTTCTTTGGTTAGCGGTTCAAAATACAGGCGATCGCTTGTATCGTAATCTGTCGAAACCGTCTCTGGATTCGAGTTGACCATAATTGTCTCAAACCCGTCTTCCCCGAGGGAATAGGAAGCGTGACAGCAACAGTAATCAAACTCAATCCCCTGTCCGATCCGGTTTGGGCCGCCACCTAAAATCATGACTTTGCGCTTAGTAGAAGGCAAAACTTCCGACTCCGGCGCCAGACTGTGGCCGACAGGCGAAATCTTCTTTTCTTCATCGCCCAATTCCCAAATTGCTGCTCCAGCTTCGTAGGTGGAATAGTAATATGGTGTAAAGGCTTCAAACTCGGCCGCGCAGGTATCGACTGTTTTGTAAATCGGGATGACGCCTAACTGTTTGCGGTAGGCGCGGACTTCATCTTCCGATGTTTTTGTAGCGTAAGCAATTTGGCGATCGCTAAATCCCAACTGCTTTATTTCAAACATTGTGTCTTTTGTCAACTGTTTGAGCGCAGTTCGTTTCAAAAACTTCTCGGCTTCCAGCAATTCCTGCATTTTATCCAAAAACCAGGGGTCAATTGCTGTGAGTTCAAAGATGTCTTCCACGGACATTCCCATCATCATCGCGTGGCGGACTGTAAAAATGCGATCGGGATTTGGCGTTCGCAATCCGGCGCGAATTTGTTCCAAACTCGGCAACTTTTCCGGTTTGTCGCACCCGAAACCTGCGCGGCCAGTTTCCAATCCCCGCAGTGCTTTTTGGAAAGATTCGTTGAAGCTGCGCCCGATCGCCATTACCTCTCCTACTGACTTCATTTGCGTTGTCAGAGTCGGTTCGGAACCGGGGAACTTTTCAAAGGCAAATCGGGGAATCTTCGTCACCACGTAGTCAATTGTCGGTTCAAAAGACGCGGGAGTTTTCTTGGTAATATCGTTGGAAATTTCGTCTAGGGTGTAACCTACTGCTAATTTTGCCGCCATTTTGGCGATCGGGAAACCTGTTGCTTTCGAGGCCAAGGCGGAGGAACGAGAAACCCGGGGATTCATTTCAATGACAATGAAATCGCCGTTGACTGGATTGACTGCAAATTGAATGTTAGAACCACCTGTTTCTACTCCAATTTCGCGGATAATTTTCACCGAAGCATCGCGCAGGCGCTGATATTCTTTGTCTGTCAGAGTTTGGGCTGGTGCGACGGTAATCGAATCGCCCGTGTGCACGCCCATCGGGTCAAGATTCTCGATCGAACAAATAATCACTACATTATCCGCCAAATCCCGCATCACTTCCAGTTCGTACTCTTTCCAACCGATCAAAGATTGTTCGATCAAAATTTGCGATACGGGACTAGCATCAACGCCACCTTGGGCCATTTCTTCAAACTCTTCTTGATTGTAAGAAATCCCGCCTCCCGTGCCGCCCATTGTAAAAGCCGGACGGATAATTAACGGATAAGTACCGATTTGGTGGCCGATTGCTTTGGCCTCGTCGAGATTGTTAGCAATTCCCGAAGGGCAAACTGCCACACCAATTCGTGCCATCGCTTCCTTAAATAACAGCCGATCTTCGGCCATTTCAATTGCTGGTAATTTAGCGCCAATTAACTCTACATTGTACTTTTCCAGAACACCATTTTTAGCAACGGCAACGGCTAAATTTAGTGCTGTTTGACCGCCCATAGTCGGTAAAATTGCTTGAGGTCTTTCTTTAGCGATGATTTGTTCGAGGATGGCCGGCGTTAGGGGTTCGATGTAAATGCGATCGGCAGTTTCCGGATCGGTCATAATCGTTGCAGGGTTGGAATTCACCAGCACTACTTCGTAACCTTCTTCTCGCAAAGCTTTGCAAGCTTGTGTCCCCGAATAGTCGAACTCGCACGCTTGGCCGATAACAATTGGGCCGGAACCAATCAGGAGAATCTTTTTTAAGTCTTGGCGGCGGGGCATAGGTTCGTAATTGGTAATTGGACAGGATTGATGATAAATTTGATATTTTGCATCATTCTGAGAAACAGGCTCTCTGAGCTGTTCCACCAAAAGCTTACTCAAAACAGTGCAAGTTTTGTTGTTAATTTGAAATTGTGCACCATTATCAGCATTTTGGAAGCGGAACCTCGCGACTCCGGCTGACAGGCGCCGCCAGCGAAGGAGAAATATTGATGGGGAAAGGGCGCAGTCGATCGCTAAATCCAGACTATTTTAAGTGTTGCGGTCAAATCGTGCTGTAATATACACAATCTTGGTCTGGCGCGCGATCGTGGTAGGGACACGGCACTACCCAAGGAGTGTCAACTTAACGTCAAACCCGCAGTCCGATAGTCCGGCAGGGGCTGAAACCCCTGCATCAAAGCGAAAGTCCTCTCAAAGAGGACTCAAGAACTCATTAGTCCTTTTTGAGAGGACTGTCTTCTATTAGCCAGGGACTTGAGTCCCTGGCGGGCTGGCGGGTGGGCGGCAGGAATCTGGCGGGCTAACGGCTTAAGTTGATACCAATGGGTACTACCGTCTCCTGACTGTGGGAAACGGGTAAAATCCACCGGATGGGATGATGAAATTGCCCTCTAAACCGGCCAAGGATGTGACAATCGTACATCCAGCCGTGCAGGGGCGGTAGATGGAGGGAGGACACCGCACCCTGCCGTTTCCCTACCCGCAAACATCGATCGCCCGCTAAGGATGTGACAATCTAAGTTAGCACCCATCTCTCCCCCTCTCCCCCTCTCCCCCTCTCCAACCTACTAGATGAGGGAATGTGCCGAGTATTGTAAAACTTCATTCAGTTTGTAAGCATAAGTAATCAAGCATGGTATTATGTGGTCAGGAGGTTGAGAATGCAGCTAACAGAACGTCACATCATT
>NZ_JAEQCB010000248.1:0-5164 GCF_020738785.1 Microcoleus sp. PH2017_05_CCC_O_A
CGATCGCCTTTTGGTCGGCCAAATATCACCATCGTATCTGGTGCTTGAGAAATATCTGGTCTACCTTCAACCGGATACCAGAGTAAATCTGCTGCTACAAACACGTTGGGGTCATCTTCAAACAGCGATTCGCAACCTTCTTTGATTGTGACAATTAATTTGTATTGAATTGTACTTTCTGCCATTGGTTGACCGTCGCTGGATGGATAAATAATTTCTTCGGTTGTGACTTGCATTGTGGTTGTCTCCGAGAAGTATCTCAGCTTAATTATACTATTGTTGGAAGCAGGGATATCGGGTGAGGAATTAGCCAAAGCATAAGTTCCTCAAGATAGAAGATTCAAAAGAGGGAGCAGCGGCGCTTTAAGGCTTGTTGTAAAATAGTGTTATAGAGTTTTTCCTTAACAGTATAAGCTCCGAATCTTTCCAAGTGGGGATTGTTCATTTGAGCGTCGAATAGTAGATAAGATCGATCGCGCAATCTCTCCACCAACTTCACCATCGCCACCTTAGAACCCTCGGGAATCTGGTAAAACATCGACTCCCCAATAAACGCGCCACCTATAGACAATCCCAAAATACCGCCCGCCAATTCGTCGCCGCACCAAGTCTCGAAGCTGTACGCCCAACCAGCCTCATACAATCCCCAGTAAATCTGCTTGAGTTCCTTAGAAATCCACGTCGTTTCTCGATCGGCACAACCCTCAACCACCGCCCCAAAATCGCGGTTTACAGCCACCGAAAACCGTTCTTGATTCAATGCCCGGCGGAGCGATCGCGGATAGATAAATCTCTCATCCAGGGGTATCAGCGCCCGCTGGCGGCTCGAATACCACCCCAAACTCTCCTCGCCGTCATTCGCCATCAAGAAGTAGCCTTGCGCGTATCCCTGTATAATTGACGGTATATCATATTGCATAAATTTATCAGTTGTCATTTGTCCGCTAACTTTTCAAAGTCAACATTAGCAATTACGAATAATCATGTCTGAAACCATCCAACCTATTACCTTGCCGCCCGCCCAAAACCCCGAGCAAGAAGGCCAATGGCTCCAAGAAACGCTGCTGGCATGGCTAGACTCCGAGTTTATCCCAGAAGCAGCCAACCAGCAAATAGCTAAAAGAGCAGCCCAAATCTACCTCCGCCAGCGCATGGAAGGCGAAAACGATTTGGGCAGCCTCGTAATTGCGATCGTCACCGAAATGCAGGCCTATGATTTTTCTAAAAGCTTTTACGGCGAATTTGCGATCGCCAATGCCGTCAGCGACTTATTACTCGAAAGTCTCGGTATCGATAAATGCTGCGGCCAGTGAAGCAAGAAGGTTCGGCAACGGATTTTGTAACGGATGTAACGGATGTCTAAAGGAAGAAGTAGGAAGAAGCAAGAAGGACAAAGCAAGAAGGAAGTTTGAGCTGAAATCTGAAACAAAAATAAACCCCAAACATAATCTTGCAGATTATTTATAAGTTTTTTTCCTTCTTCCTTCTTCCTTTTTCCTTCTTCCTTCAGACTAATGACAACTAACAAATATTAACTGTCAACTGTCAACTGTCAACTGTCAACTGACTACTACCAGCTAGACTTCACAACACCGGGCAAAAGACCTTCGTGAGCCATTTCTCGCATCATGTTCCGAGACAGTCCGAAATCGCGGTAGTAACCCCTGGGGCGACCTGTAGCCCAGCAGCGGTTCCGCAAGCGAGTCCGCGAACTGCCGCGGGGTAGCTGTTGCAGTTGGCGGTGAATCGCCATTTTGTCCATCTGGTTCGCTGCTTGGTCGAACTGATCTTTCAGGTCTTCGCGCTTGTCAGCGTACTTGTCTACGAGTCTTTGGCGCTTTTTCTCGCGCTCGACCATGCTCTTTTTAGCCATAATCTGTTGATATCCTTAGATAAATCACAATCTACTATTTTACTGTATTTTGGTGGTTTTAGATCATTTTTATTTTAATTACTTTTTTTGTTGACAAGATTTTTGCAACAGGTAAGATGCCTTTTCCACAATTATTTAAGCTTTTTTGCAACAGGCAAGATGCCTGTTCCACAATTATTTAAGCTTTTTTGTGCAACAGGCATCTTGCCTGTTCCTCACATTAGTACCACAATTATTTAAGATTTTTTGTGGAACAGGCATCTTGCCTGTTCCTCACATTAGTAGAAAATCTAACTATTAGCAGAAGGGCACAAATCTGCAAGTTCACAAATATGGCAAATCGGCTTTCTCGCATTACAAACTGCTCGACCGTGATACACCAACCGAATTGACCAATTTTCCCAATCCGGCTGCGGCAACAATAGCATCAAATCCCGCTCGATCCGAATTGGATCGGCGTGTTCAGTCAATCCCAACCGCTGACTCAAACGCTTGACGTGAGTGTCTACCGTCACGCCCTGATGAATATCAAAAGCGTGGGCGAGGACGACATTAGCGGTTTTGCGGGCAACTCCGGGCAATTCTAGCAGCAGTTCCATTTGCTGCGGCACTTGATTGTTGAATTTATTGACGATCGCCCAACAAGCAGCTTTAATATTTTTAGACTTATTCCGGTAAAAACCAGTCGATCGCACCAGACGCTCCAATTCATCCAAATCAGCATTTGCCAAAGCCTCCGCATCCGGGAAACGCTCAAACAAAGCCGGCGTTACCAGATTTACGCGCTCATCCGTACACTGAGCCGCCAGAATCGTCGCCACCATCAACTGCACGGGAGTTTCGTAGTTGAGAGTGCAAGGGGCTTCTGGATACAGCCGTTTGAGGCGAATCAGAATTTCGAGCGATTTTTGTTTTAAACTTAACTTTTTAGTCATCAGTCATTGGTCATCAGTCATTGGTCATCAGTCATCAGTCATTAGTTATATTCTTGCCGGTGACATCGGAATTATACAGTGCTGTCCCCGCTCGCGAGTCGCGATCGCGAGCGGGGACAGCACTATAAAATCAAAACTGAGATACTCCCAATTTAATCTTAGTCATTTACAACTGATTGAGGTCAATTCCCATGTCTCGGAGCCGAGCTTCTAAAGCTTGCGAGCGCGATCGTTCTTGCTCCAGCAAAACTTCTGCCTGTTCGGCCCTTTGCCGTTCTTGTTCGGCCCTTTGCCGTTCTTGTTCAGCCCTTTGCCGTTCTTGTTCGGCCCTTAATTCTGCTTGTTCTCGAAGTTGAGCGAGTTCCACAAAACTCACAAACGGTGTTCCATCAGGGCTGAATATTTGTAGTTCAGTTTCTGATAGTTGAAACCGCACTCCCATTCTTGGACTTACCCAGCCGTTTACTTCTTCGATTGGTTCTAACCGTTCTTCTCGGCGCTGCCATATAGTTAAATCCACATTCGCCGGATCGTACAGATAATATTCTTCTACGCCGTACTGTTCGTAAAATCTCAGTTTTTGGAGCATCGGAGTCAGCCGATTTCCCGGCGACCAAATTTCAAACGCCACTTGCGGCACAATGTTCTCTTCATGCCATTGTTGGTAGGAGCCTCGATAACCTTTCGGTCTTCCGAAGACTACCATCGCATCTGGCGCTTGAGAAATCTTGTTATTTCCTTCTACTGGATACCACAGTAAGTTTCCCGCTACAAAAACATCAGCCATGCTGGCAAATAACAGTTCTAAATTTTCTTTGATCCACACGATCAATCTAAACTGTTCGGTATTATCTGACATTGGTTCGCCGTTATCATCTGGATAGATAATCTTTGCTTTTTCGGGAGATTGCAGTTGTGTGACCATTGCTATTTCTCCAATTTTACTGGTTAATTTATAGCCTTTCTCAGAAAGATGAGGTACGCATGGGCATGGGGCATAGGGCATGGGGCATAGGGCATAAGATTAGCGGGCATACCTCACTTTTTTGAGAAAGGCTGTATATTAGTCAGCAGTCATCAGCTATGTAATAACTAATGGCTGCTGACTGCTGTTCGCGAGCGGGGACAGCACTATGACTGCTGACAACGAACAACTGTCAACTGTCAACTGTCAACTGCCAATTGACAACTACCAACTGACTACTGTTGTCGGAGAGTTCGCATCAAATCAAAGCCTGCCAAATTAGCAGTATCGCGAACAATCAAGAAAATTCCCAAACCCAACAACAGCACCAAACCAGTCTGCATCACATTTTCTTGAATGCGGTTTGGCAGAGGCTTGCCCCGCAGTCCTTCTATTAACAGAAAAGCTAGTTGACCGCCATCTAAAGCAGGCAAAGGCAAGATATTAATCACAGCCAAATTTATACTAATTAATACCGCAAACTGAAACAAATTCGCAGCATCCGATCGCGCAATTCCTGCACCAATGGCTACAATTGCCACAGGCCCGGACAACTTTTCAGCAGTCTGACTGAAATTGCTAAGTAACTGCCCGAAACCTTGAAACGTCAGCACTACAATTCGCTCAAACTCAGTTGCAGCCTTGCTAAATGCCTCTACAATTCCTGCCCGTTCCCGCACGACGGTACCGTTAGAAGTTAGCTGCACGCCAATCTTACCTTTACCGTCGGGGGACAATTCGGGAGTAACTGTCACCACAAATTTTTGTTCTTCGCGCTGAATTTCTAGGGCCAGGGGTTGATTGGGATGATCTTGGATGGCTGAGACTAAAGATTTGATTGATTCGCGGTTCGCGCCCAATTCCTTGCCATCAACGGACAGAACAATGTCGCCCGATCGAATTCCCGCTTGGAAGGCCGCCGAACTAACTTCCGCAGCGACTTCCGGGACTTTAACTCCCGGTAGGTAGTTCATAGATGCAGCGCCAACCGTGGTTAATTGCACCACCAGCAGGAAGTAAGCAAAAATTAAGTTGGCAATTACTCCTGCACTAATGACGATCGCCCGATCGATCACAGGGCGGTTCCGCAGCAAATTCGGGTCATTGGGGGGAATAGTGCTGTCTGGATCGTCATCCGGGAAACCCACGAAACCTCCCAGGGGAAAGGCGCGGAGGGCATATTCAGTTTCCGGGCCTTGGTACTTCCACAAAATGGGCCCGAAACCGATGGAGAAGCGGTTGACGTGAATGTGTTGAAGTCTCGCCGCCAGGAAGTGGCCGAGTTCGTGAACGACAATCAAGATACCTAAAACTGCGATCGCTGCCAAAACTGACATGAAGGATTCCACTAACACTTTTACTTGACTTTGATTTATTTTAATATCTTTTTAA
>NZ_JAEQCB010000249.1:0-9985 GCF_020738785.1 Microcoleus sp. PH2017_05_CCC_O_A
TCTGCGATTGCTTCGCTAAGAGCTCGCAATGACATTGCATCTATTCACCAACAAACCAAATTATTGTTTTACTGTTACCGAGTTAAACATCGCATCACCCAATAGCATGAATTTCACTCCTGTACTTCGGTTGCCGCCGTCTCGAATATAACCAGCTCATAAATATCGCTCATCAACATTTGCACTCCTATCGAACTGAAAGAAACTGTTGCAGATTCTCCCTCATATTCCTGAAACAACCATTGATTTGATTCATTCTTAATATATTGTTGCACTAAAAATTCTTGTTGGCTGACTAATACGTACTCGCGGAATTCAGGAATCGATCGATAAAACCGAAACTTATCCTCTCGGTCAAAATCTTTGGTAGACTTAGAAAGCACTTCCACAATCAGTACCGGATTGACTATCTCATCCTTGCGTCCTGGAGTGCAAACTAATTCTCCTTCAACTACCATCACATCGGGGTAAGTTCCCCGTCGATATCGAGGAATCCACAACCGCAAATCGCTCATAAATGGTCTTGCATTCTTTCCCCGCAAAGCAGATTTCAAGAAGGCATAAATATTACCTATTATCTGGCTGTGATTAATTGTGCCGCCTGTCATCTTTACAATTTCTCCATCGCGATATTCATTTCTAAACTCGGTAGTTTCTTCTAATTGCCGGTACTCATCTGGAGTATAAAAGTTTTGCTTGGTTTTTACTAACATTTTCACCTCTGTTGCGACTTTGTTAATTATTGACTTCGGAAGCATTCATTTCAATAACTGTTGCTTCATTCAGCACGGGAAAATTTACCGAATTCGCAATATAACAAACATGATGTGCATTGTCGTGCAAACTGCGTGCTTTTTCCAAATCATTACCAGCTTCGATGGTTACTTTCGGACGTAGAATTACCTCGGTAAATCTAATTTTGCCATCTTTTTGTGTCATTGTACCTGTCGCTTCATCCGAGTAAGAAATCACCCGAATCGCAGCACGAGCACATAAAGCAAGATAGCTCAACATATGGCAAGCTGACAGCGACATTACCAATAAATTTTCAGGATTGTACAGCGCAGCATCGCCCCGAAAAGTTGGGTCTGCTGAACCTAGGAATGGTGGCTTACCCTCGATATTTATTGTATACTCGCGAGAATAAGCATCATAAGATGAAGTAGAACCTTGACTGGCACCAGTCCAAACTGTATGGATGCGGTAGGTGTGCTCTTTGCTCATTTATATTAATTTGGTAATTAAAATTATAATTAATATTATATCATAGGAGCTGTTTGTAGTGAGGACTTCAGTCCGCATCAAATGCTGAGGACTGAAGTCCGAACGATCGAACCGATTTTTTAAATTGAAAAAGCGCCTAACTTGTTACGGTTAGGCGCTTTATCATCTTTCAGAATTGACTGAAATTAATCGTTGCGAGACACAAGATTTGATTCAACTTTAGCAGTTGCAACGGGTACAATCCGACTCAATGCCGATTGCAGCATGGGAGTTTTGGTAACAGAATCGTTTGCTAAGTTAAACAAAGGATTTGACAAAATTCCTGCCAATGTTGTTGCAACTAAGGTGAGTACAACGCTGACTTGCAAGGGCCGCATTCCCTGAAGGTTCCAGCGAATTGGCGGATAATTTTTCACTGAGTCCGACATTTCTTGAGGTTCTTTTACTACCATCATCTTAACGACGCGGATGTAGTAGTAAATTGAAACTACGCTGGTAATTAATCCCAGGATAACTAAGCCGTAAAGTCCAGCTTGCCAGCCTGCCCAAAATAGATAAATTTTGCCGAAGAATCCAGCCAGCGGCGGAATTCCGCCGAGGGAAAGCAGGCAAATACTCAATGCTAAAGTTAGCAACGGATCTTTTTGATATAAGCCGGAGTATTCGCTGATTTGGTCGGTTCCTGTCCGCAGGGAGAACAGAATGATGCAGGCGAAAGCGCCTAGGTTCATGAACAGGTAAACCAACATATAAAATATCATGCTGGAGTAACCGGCTTCGGTTCCTGCGACTAAACCAATCATCACAAATCCGGCTTGGGCGATCGACGAATAAGCTAAAAGCCGCTTCATGCTAGTCTGGGCGAGGGCCACCACATTGCCTAACACCATGCTGAGTATGGCTAAGGCTGTGAATACGAAGTGCCACTGTTCTGTGAGTGCGGGGAATGCACTTGTTAATAACCGGATGGCTAGGGCAAAACCGGCGGCTTTGGAACCGACGGAAAGGAAGGCAACAACTGGTGTGGGCGAACCTTCGTAAACGTCTGGAGTCCATTGGTGGAAAGGAACTGCGGAGATTTTGAAGGCGATTCCGGCGATCGCAAAAATCAATGCAATCACCAAACCAAGAGATTCACCGTTATTAACTGTAGAAAGGTTGGCTGCGATCGCACTTAGAGTAGTTTGGCCGCCAGACAATCCGTACAGCAGCGAAATACCGTAGAGAAACACCGCCGAAGAAGATGCACCAATTAACAAATATTTCAAAGCAGCTTCATTGGAACGCGGATCGCGTTTTGTGTAACCCGTCAGCAAATAAGACGAGATACTCAGAGTTTCCAACGAAATAAAAATCATCACCAATTCATCGGCGCCACTGAGGAACATTCCCCCCAAAGTAGCCGTGAGCAAAATGCCGATAAATTCCGCTAAAGCAGTACCCGTTTGCAGTACGTAGCGCACGGATATCAAAATAGTGACAGCCGCCGTCAAAGCGATAATTCCGCGAAACACCAAACTCAAGGCATCGCTGTTAAAACCGCCCAGAAACGAGATAGTGTTAGTGTTATCCCACTGCAAACACAAGGCAGCGATGGCGGCCAGCAAACCCGCAACGGCAACGTAGGGAGTCCAATTAGAGGAACTGCGGCCTACGATTAAATCGCCGACGAGAACCACCAAGAGGGTGATGATGACAATTCCCTCGGGTAAGATAGTTCCAGCGTTTAGCTGGGCTGCAAGAGTAGCAAAATCCATATTTTCAGTCACGTTGGGTAATACAGGCCCAAAAGGCTGTAATGGGCAGTTAGCTCGTAAAAATTCTTTACCAAACTGGATTGTAGCTGATTACAGCTTCGCGATCCCAGTTTTGCGGTGTTTGTTGCTGGGGAGTTGATACAAGGTACGTAGTTGCGCTTCAGCGCTCTTTGATATATATAAGAAAGAGCGCCCAAGCGCAACAACATACCTAAGCGTTAACTCCCATATTCTGCCTGTTGCGTCCAGGAGTGTAGAAAATTTAACCAATTACTCGGCATGACTGACTCGCTAAGTGACTACAAACAGCAGATTCTGAATGACTTTAACAACCGCCCGGATTACGAAAATGAATTTCACAAACGGGCTGCAACTCGGTTAGTAGAATTGGCAAAATTGCGATCGCACCAGCAAGTTCTAGATATCGCTACCGGCACAGGTTTAGCGGCGATTGCGGCGGCCCAGGTTGTTGGGGCTCTTGGCTGGGTTTTGGGAACTGACTTTGCTGCGGGAATGTTGCAGCAAGCGAGGCAGAAAGTTGCAGGTTTAGGGCTGGCGAATATCGAGTTTGCCGAAGCAGACGCCGACGAACAAGAATTTTCCGACAACCAATTTGATGTAATTTTGTGTTCCAGTGCGATCGTCTATTTTACAGATATTCCACAAGCTCTCCGTCAATGGTACAATGCTCTGAAACCGGACGGAACTCTCGCGTTTTCCTGTCTGGCAGAAACCTCTCCAACTACATCTATATTGTTTCGGGAAGTTGTGCAGCGATACGGCATTACGATTCGCAATCCCAACGAGTTACTGGGGACGCACGAGAAGTGCTGCCAAATTTTGCGATCGATCGGGTTTCAGAATATTGAAATTACCAACGAGCAATTTGGATTTGACTTACAAGATGCAGAAGCTGCTTGGAATGGCAACGCAAACAGCGCATTTGGACTTCAGGGAGTGCAATGGTCATACCAGCAATGGGAACAATGCAAACAAGACTATTTTGCCGCAATAAATGCAGTCTCAAGGGCACAAGACTTTTGGAACGATGTCACAATGTTTTTTGTAATTGCCCGCAAATCTAATATAGGCGATCGCCCAAGCTCCGAAAATTTTTTCGCTTCACCCCTTGACACTGACGCCACGTGAGGGTTTTACGATTGATTCATTCCGCGATCGACTCTGAACCGAAAGGAGGAAAGGTATGCCACCCTTGGCGATGAAAGTCGGCGATTTGGCAAAACAAACAGGTGTGTCCGTCCGGACACTGCATTACTACGAAGAAATTGGTTTACTCTCGCCGTCGGGGCGGACTGAAACAGGCTATCGGCTGTATGCGAATAATGACATTATCCGCTTGCAGCAAATCGTATCGCTGCGACAAATCGGCTTTTCCTTAGAGGAAATCCGAGGATGTTTGGAACAGCGGAATTTCTCGCTAGAGCAAATCATTCAACTCCATGTAGCGCGTCTGAAAGAACAGATTGATTTGTCTCACCGATTGCTCAACCGATTGGAGTCGATTTCTAGCAGTTTACAATCGGCACAATCGGTTTCCGTCGAAAATTTGATTCACACCATTGAGGCAATTTGTATGTTTGAAAAATACTACACGCCTGAACAATTGGAAACCATCAAGCAACGCCGGGAGTTGTTGGGAGAGGAACGAATCCAGCAAAGTCAAACAGATTGGCAAAAACTCATTGAACAGGTTCGGACTCAAATGAAAAACGGCACAGATCCGGCTGACGAATCGGTGCAAGTCTTGGCTCGACGCTGGCTATAACTGGTTCAGGAGTTCACGGGCGGTGATGCGGAAATTGCGCGATCGCTCAACAATATGTATCAACAGGAAGGAGTAGAGGTTGTCTCCCAGGGTGCACTTGATTCAGCCGTGTCTGAATATATCGGCAGAGCGATCGCAGCCTTGAAACAATCAGCATAGTGAGTTTCCAGAAACTGGCTAAAAAATTGGGCGTTGCTTAATCAGGGTATGAAAAAAATAAGTTAAAAATCCCCAAGCTTTGTCGATACTGGTTTCTCTGACTGGCATATTTAGCCTTTCATACCGTAAATCAGCAACGCCTATTAACAAATGGAATATTCCGGTCTACTGGCGAGTTCGTATTAGCAACTATACAATTAAGAAATTTGAGATTTTGTGCTGCTGGCGATCGACTTATGATATATTTCTTAAACCTGAAAGCGGGAAAGTCCGGTGCAATTCCGGCGCTGTGCCGCAACTGTGAGAGTCAGAATGCCGATTTCAGGGCGCGTTTGCCGCGTTTACTTTTAGGTTCCCTGCGTCGCACGGGGAAGGAGATTATTTGTTGCTTTTGAGTGATTTACCGACTTGTCCCGGCTTATTTTACGGTTCCCAAGCCCGAGACGGCGTTTTATCGAGGATGCGGATTCCGGGGGGAATTTTAAATGTACAGCAGTGTTGGTCGATCGCCAATTTAGTCGATCGCTACAGTATCGGCTGTTTGCAAGTCACAAATCGGGCAAATTTACAAATCCGAGAATTGCACTCGGAAATTCCCTCAGAAGTTTGGCAAGATTTACAGGAATTGGGATTAGCGTCTCGGCGCGTTGAAGTTGACCAAATTCGCAATATAATGGCAAGTCCGACAGCAGGAATCGATCGCCAAAACTTACTGGATACTCGCCCGCTAGTTGCAGCTTGGGATAATTACCTGCAAACCCATCCTGAGTTATCGGAACTTTCCGCTAAATTCAGCATTGGCTTTGATGGCGGAGAATTAGTTTCTATCCGGAATTTCCGCAATGATATTTTATTAGTGGCAAAAAGGCGATTGACAAATTCCAAAATTATTTTTGGTCTGCATTTCAACGGCGTTGAGACCGGAATTATAATCGAAGAATCGCAATGTATTTTAGTATTAGCAAGCTTAACAAACGCGTATCTTGAATATACAAAAAGTCAGCCTCGAATTGATGGTAAAAAACCGCGTTTGCGTCATCTACTCGCTGATTGGGGTACAGAAAAATATCTAGAACAAGTAGAGAAAAATTTGCCGTTTGCATTGCGGCAAGAGGCGATCGAACTTTTTCTAAAAGACATATCCAACAACTCTTGTGGAACAGGCATCCTGCCTGTCACGAGCGCACCCAACGGTAATCTCGGCATTCACAGTCAACGACAGTCCGATTTCTCCTACATCGGCATTGCACTCCCCCTAGGCAAGCTAGAATCAAAGCAACTGAGAAATTTGGCAAATTTAGCCCAAAATCTAGGCGGAAGCACCCTGAGACTTACGCAGTGGCAAAATCTGCTGATTTCTGACATCCCCAACTCCCAGGTTTGCGAGGTCAATCAGCAAATCGCCGATTTAGGATTGCACTCATCTGCAACTCGCCTAGATTCCTGCTTAGTTGCGTGCGCCGGTAGCAGCGGCTGTGCGTCAGCAGCGACAGATGCTCAAAGTGACGCCCTAGCAATGGTGAGGGATTTAGCGCAAAAACTGACGATCGACCGATCGATCAATATACATTTCAGCGGATGCGAAAAATCCTGCGCCCAACACCAGCCAATAGATATCACCTTAATAGGAATTCAGATTCAGCAGAAAGGCGAAACAATCCCAGGTTACAACATTTATGCAGGTACAAAAGACTTGCCCTTTGGACGGCAAATATTCCCAGCCGTCAGTGTAGCCGAGATGCCTCGTGCGATCGAGCGAATGTTGCGCGTCTACCAGCGGTTTCGAGAACCTCGCGAGTCATTAGGTGAATTTTGCGATCGGTGGGCGATCGACAAATTGCAGAAATTACTGAACCCAGAAAATCATTAAAACAGACAAACTGTCATTATCTCCCCTTCTCTTTCTTACTTCGCGCCCTAGCGCTGACGCGCGGCTTCGCCTAAAGCGCCTTCGCGGTTCATTAAAAAAAGCCATTCCACAAATCAAACAAACTTCCCCTAACAATTTTAAATAAAGTTAAGTACAGTCTCCCAATTACCAATTCCCAATGCCCAATTCCCAATTCCCAATTCCCAATTCCCAATTCCCAATTATCTTAATGATTGACTACATCCGAGACGGAACAGAAATCTACACCAAATCCTTCGCCACAATCCGCGCCGAAGCAGACTTATCAAACCTGCCGCCAGACTTAGAAACAGTCGCAGTGCGACTAATTCACAGTTGCGGAATGATCGACATCGTTAAAGACTTAGCAGCTTCCCCCCTTGCCGCCACCCACGGGCGCAAAGCCCTCGCAGCAGGCGCACCAATTCTGTGCGATGCCAGGATGATAGCCGAAGGCATCACCCGCAAAAGGCTTCCCGCAGACAATCCAGTGATTTGCACCCTCTGGAATCCCGATGTACCGCAGTTGGCGCGGCAAATCGGTAATACTCGATCGGCAGCAGCACTCGATTTGTGGCTAGATAAGTTAGATGGTGCAGTTGTGGCGATCGGCAATGCCCCGACTGCTTTATTCCGATTGCTGGAAATGCTGGATGCTGGAGCCCCGAAACCGGCATTAATTCTGGGTTTCCCGGTAGGATTTGTGGGGGCGGCCGAATCCAAAGCCGAACTCGCTGCCAACAGTCGGGGAGTGCCATTTATCGCGCTACACGGACGGCGCGGTGGCAGTGCGATGGCAACAGCAGCCGTGAATGCGTTAGCTAAAGAGGACGAACTATGACTAAGACTACTGGTAAATTGTACGGATTGGGCATCGGCCCTGGCGATCCGGAATTGATAACTTTGAAAGCTTATCGGATTTTGCAATCGGTGCCGGTGATTGCGTATCCGGCGATGGAAAATGGTAAAGTGCTCGCGCGCGCGATCGTCGCAGATTACTTGCGCCCAGAACAAATTGAGATTCCGATGCCACTGCCTTTTAGCCCCACGCGATCGTCTCAACCGTATTACGATATTGCAGCCGAGAAAATTGCCGCCCACCTCAGCGAAGGGCGGGATGTGGCGGTTTTGTGCGAGGGCGAACCTTTTCTCTACGGCACGTTTATGTATTTGTTCAACCGTTTGTCGGGCAAATTTACAACCGAAGTTGTGCCGGGAATTTCTTCGACGATGGCGAGTGCGAGTGCCCTGGGAGTGCCACTGACTTATCGTAACGATGTGTTAAGTATTATGCCTGCGACGTTGGACGCTGATGTTTTGCGCGATCGACTGGCGCTGGTTGATGCTGCGGTGATTATTAAGCTGGGGAGGCACTTTGCGAAAGTTCGAGACGTGCTGATTGAGTTGGGACAATTCGATCGCGCACTATATATAGAACGCGCAACTATGCCGAATCAGTCCATTCGGGCGATCGCCGATGTCGATCCGGCCCAGGTTCCCTACTGGGCGTTGGTCATGATACCCAGCCAGCAAAAGTCTGTATCTTGACCTTATTCAACCCACATTCCGCACCCTAGGGCATCACACAGTATAATTACCCTGAAGGCGTTGCTGAATCAGGGTATGAGACGATAAAAAATGCGAGATTGGAGCCGAAAATGATTTCTGGGATTTTGATTGGGAATTGGAACATCTCCAAATTTCAGATAATGAATTAGTAATTTAACTGTCGGGGCGACAAGTCGCCTATAACGCAATACGGTTCACTTAAGACAGATCCCCCCTAACCCCCCTTCCCAAGGCTACCGTGTACACACAAGTCAAAGTAAACTAGAAAAAAGAGTATCGGCTCAATAAGTAGGGGAAGGAGCTAATCTAGCTGCCAAGACAAGCCCAAGGGATAAAGAGCAGATTTTTCGCGAATAATAGTGGACAGAGAGGGAATAATTCCAAGTTGAGAAATTCGGTCACGGACATAATCAAAAAAACTGATTCCCAACTGACTCCTTAGTAGCAACAAGAGACATAAAAGTATCCCAAGCCTGAGTACCCTCAATCGTTTGAGTTGCATAGCTAATATTACGTCGCTGCACAGCAAGTTCGGGCAGCTAACTCAGCCGGATTATTATGTAAAGGTAATTCAGGATGCTCTAAAACCCTCAGCAACTCCGATACTTTTGTCGCAGTTAATTGTTTGCGCTCATCCAACAATTCATAGCCACTTTGAGTTTCAAAAAGCAGCAGAAATTTCGACCTTAAAAGCAGTGCAGCTTCAGGACTGGGAGCATTTTTATAAGCTAATAATTCCCGATAGTAATCCCAAAAATCATCGAGAAACTGCTCTAAAATTACTTGATGGCAATGGAATACCGGGCTTAACTTCTTGTAATGCCTTCCCTCATGTACCCAACATAGCGCTCTATCGGCAGTGATTAACTTGAATTGGGGAGCATCATCACAACAAAGAGTTTGTACGACTGGACAATCAGTTTGCTGATGATAGAAAACAATAGCTGCTGCTTCCTTAATCCTGGTAACTTGTTGAGCGCCCAGTTTGGGTACATACTTATTGAGTAGGTGATTAAACTCTGACTCACCCAACACCGTTTCTTGAGGTAATAGCTGGAGAGCGTTTTGCCATTTAATCGGGATTTTGAAGTCCTCAATTAGTGAGAATGTCAGTGGATTTAGAATAAATTTCAGTTCTCGTCCTGGCTGTAATCCTTTCAGTACGGTCAGTCTATCTTTATTGGCTGTTGTGAAGTATACTGTATATAAAGGGTTACAGATGATATTGGTCGTATGGTTGACTCCACCTACACGCGCACCTGTTTGGTCGAAGTGTTGCCAAGGACTACTCGCTAGTCCTGAATCATAAACTTCTTTTTTCTCGGTTTCAAAACCCGAGTGGTTTTTGATTAACAGGTTGGATAAATAACCGGCTGAGATGGAAATACCTAAATCCGCTAAAAATTCTAGTAGTTTGCCTTGCGTCATATTACCCCCATAGTACAAACTGATGATTAGGGCTTTGATTCCTGGTCCAAATTCTCCTTCGTAGCCTAGTGGTAGTTCTGCTACATAAGTTTTTCGGAGTGAGGGTGAGTAATATTTCTGTTTACGGAACAATATGTTGTCGGTTGCCAAGCTGATATCTTGGATGATTACTTG
>NZ_JAEQCB010000250.1:0-5031 GCF_020738785.1 Microcoleus sp. PH2017_05_CCC_O_A
AATAATTAAAGTCAGTGAAGGAGTCGCCCCCTCCACTGCTCTCCAAAACGGAACGTGATAGTTTCCCATCATTGGGCTCCTCAATAAAACGGCTGTTGTCATCAGTACGTCATTACCAACATATCGTTTTCCCAAACCCAAAGGCTTGGTTCCACTGGTGGCTTAGGTTTAGCACTTTTACAGCTAGATTTGTTACCGAGACTGCCATCGTTGGCGGTCTTTGTGTCGTGGCAATGTCGATGGAGTAGTTGCCAATTATCATAAGATTCCCTTCCACCTTTCGATTTAGGGATGATGTGGTCAACTTCTATCGAATCTCCATCTTTGAAGTAGTTATCGCAGTGGGTGCATTTCCCTTTTTGACGCTTGAGTAGTTTAGACACTCTCGCAGGTATTTCGGGGTGTACTCCCATTCTTGAACTCCAATATAACCAGTCACCGTCGTAGGGGGATGCTTTTCCTTTTACCTTTACATAGCGTTTTATTTCCGTGGAGCTATGTTGTATTAGCGCATAAGGATTGTTACCCTCTCCGGTTGCAAACACCCAGTTATTGCCTTCTACGGTTTTGAAGTATTTAAGGCGTATCCACCCTCTGCCTTTGTTCCTATGACGATGACGACCCCATTTGAGGAGCTTCCAAACCACTAAGTGCCACAGCCTTGCAAATATTTTCTGGCTGACGACTGAACAGAAGTAGTTACACCAACCCCGTATGATAGGATTGAGATTCTTAATTAAAGTCGCTTGATTTAAGCCACGCGACTTATTTATTACTTCTGCAACTTTTCTGTAGTGCCTCTTCTGGCTTTCCTTACTGGGGGTGATAATAGTTTTAAAACCCAATAAGACACCTCTAGTCCCTATTCCCGAGTTATATTTTCCTACTGGAAACTGCTTGATGTTGAATCCTAGAAAGTTAAATCCAGATTCTTCCCCATCTAGTCTATTCAGGGTATGGGCTATCTTTGTTTTACTCGGTTTTAGTTCTAACCCAATGTCACTTAACCACTTCTCTATCTCAACCTTACACAGCTTTACGACTTCTACATCCTCATGGAGGACTACGAAATCGTCAGCATATCTTATCAGTGAAATCGATTTGATTTTGTCTCGTAATCCACAAGTATGACCACGAGAGTCTCTCATCTCGAATTTTGGGGCTAAACCCATAATCAATTCCTCAAGCCCATGTAAGGCGACATTGGCAAGTAGAGGTGAAATCACCCCGCCCTGTGGTGTACCTTCATCAGTTGGGAACAGCTTGTTTCCATCCATTACACCAGCTTTTAACCAAGCTCGGATTTGTCTCCGTAAGGTAGGATAGGTATTCAATTTTGAGAGAAGTACATCATGGTTAATGCGGTCGAAGCATTTGCTAATGTCGGCATCCAGCACATATTTTGATTTTTGCTTTATTGCCAAGAATATTGCTCCGATAGCATCGTGACATGAGCGCCCAGGTCTGAAGCCGTATGAGTTAGCTTCAAATCGCGCTTCCCATTCTGGTTCTAACACCAGTTTGACTAACGCTTGCAAAGCTCGGTCTTCCATTGTCGGTATGCCTAATGGTCTTTCCTCATCTGTCCCTGGTTTGGGTATCCAAACTCGGCGTGTTGGCTTAACCTTAGAACCCAGTGATATTTTATTTATCAAGGCGAAACGTTGCTTTGGGGTTAGCGATTTCACACCATCCACACCAGCCGTCTTCTTGTCGGGTAAGGAGGAACACGTCGCCGCGTCCTCCTCCCCTAAGAACCGGACTTGACAGTTTCCCATCATCCGGCTCAAGCCTCCAAAACCTCAGAACGTTTGCCTGTATGTTCATGCCTGTGACAGGCTTTGTGAAGGTGGACAAGGTTTTCCGCTTTGTCCGTGCCTCCGTCTTTCACCCGAATCTTGTGATGGGTGTGCAGTTCTTCTCCATTGAACAAGTGTTCACCGCATACTGGACATTTCCAATTTTGGTTAACCGCTACGTTATAGAGTTTTGAGCCTTTTGCCCAGTACGATTTCCCGTATTTGGATTGGCGGTCTTGCCAGTATTTGGTGAGTGTTGGGTCGTCGGGAGATGCCGTGTCTTTGACTTTGACATGGCGTACTATGGGGATGTATGCCAGCTTCGGCAGGGTTATTAATGTTTCCCTACCATGTCTGTTCTTTAAGGGTTGGGCAAAGTTCCACTTCGTCCCGTTGATTGTTCTGAAGTATTTTTGGGCTATCCAACCTTTCCCCTTTTTCGGGTGTCTTCTTAGCGACCACTTCCACAGCATTTGCCATATTCGGTAGTCTACGTAAGAAAACGTCTCCTTACTGACCTTGTGCTTGTAGTAGTTCCCCCATCCTCTAATGATTGGGCTAAGGTGCTGGATAACTGCCGTTGCTTTTACCGTTTTGTGTTGATTCAGCCATTGTTGAATTCCAGACAGGAATTCTTTGACCTTTTCTTTTTGCGGTTTAATTAAGCATTTACCCTTGTAATGTCGGACATTGAACCCTAAGAAATTGAAGCCCTCATTAATATGAGTGATTTGGGTTTTATCCGTATTAAGTTTTAAACCCCTCTGATTTAGCCATTCTTCTAGGATGGGTTTAATGGCTTCCAAATCCTCACGATTTTCTGCGGTGATGATGAAGTCATCAGCGTAGCGAACAAACCCATATTTGGGTTTGTGTTCCCTCTCTGTTCTTTTTCTACCTTTTGAGTCGGTATATTTGTATTCCTTCGTCTTTTTATATTGACTTAGGAATTTTTCCATTCCGTCGAGGGCTATGTTTGCCAATAAGGGAGAAATAATCCCTCCCTGTGGCGTTCCGCTTTCGGTATCGTGGAATATTTCTGCCTCTACATATCCTGCTTTTAGCCACTGTTTGATTAGCTCTTTACCAGGGATTTCTCCTATGGCATTGAGCAGGTACTCGTGGCTGATATTGTCGAATGCCCCTTTAATATCTGCGTCCAGTATCCATCTGTCGTTCCCCTGAGCGTTTAGTCTTATCCATGTCTGCTCAATTGCGTCATGGCAACTTCTGCCTGGGCGAAAGCCATAGGACTGGGCTTCAAATCTGTTTTCCCAGACTGGTTCCAGGGCATTTTTGACAATTGCCTGTGCTATCCGGTCTTTGATTGTCGGGATACCTAATGGTCTTTGTTTTCCGTTAGCTTTCGGTATGTATACCCTTTTCGTTGGGCGAACTTTCCATAAGGTGTATTCCTTACTTTCTCTGACCAATTTCACTCTTTCCTCTGGAGTTAGAGCCGTCTGACCATCGATGCCAGCCGTCTGTTTCCCTTTGTTTTCTTGAGTGACTCTTCGCACTGACAATAGCAGGTTGGAGTAACTGCGAAGCATCAGTTTCATGAGGCTTCTAACCTTATTCCACTGACCGTTCTGGGCTGCTCGGTAGATTCTCCGTCTCAGGTTTCTGACACGCTTTTTGATGAGCTTCCAATTGATGGATGCCCACCCCTTGAGCGGTTCCTTCGTTCCGATGTCATTGCTGACTCTATCTTTCACGTTGGTTCAATTCCTTTACGCAAAATTTACCGTTGAAGACCCGCTGGAAGTCTGCCATCTTTCGATGCGGGGCAAAGCCTGAACCCCTATCTTCAGCATTACGGTAAAGCATTCGCTTTCTCCAGCATCCCTTACCCTCTGGATAATTCCGTTTTCCTTACGGTCAACCTACTCACGCCATCGACCTGGCTTGAGAATCCATAGGGCTTATCGTGTTCCGTACATTTAACCTTCGACCGATTTGGGTTCCACCTATATTCCGGTGAGAGTTTCGCTCTCTCGTTACTAGCCACAAGGCGCTGCCAGTAACCTACTCACTTGCCTTTTTGGCTAGAGTGTATCAGCCTGATTTCACTCTTTAGACATAACGGAATCTACAGTGATTCACATAACGTTAACCCTTTTCGATCTTCCCCTTGCCCTTTCACTGATTTGGGCTACCAGTTGCGGGGCTTTCATGCCTTGCATTCCAACAGGTTCATTACTTACTACTGTTGTAGGCGGAGTGTGACACTCTTTTATGTGGGGACGGAGAGAGAGAGTTCTCCGGGAGAGGCGGCTCTCCAGTTATTCAGCGCAGATGCGCCTAATGTACGACTTCACGTCGCACCCCTTGATTATCCTGAGTTACCCGACGAACCGATAATGCTCTTGCTGTCCAAGAACTTATCAACAATTTCTGGAGTTTGCGTACTAGCTTGACATCACCACGATTAGACGCTTGATATATCCGTTTTTGCAACTTAAAGACGTTACGTTCTAGCTTTCGCCAGTTGATATCGCTCCATTCATACATCGGTTTTATTGCCGTGTTCATGACATTTACATTGCGAATTGTAGCTATACCATCCGTATTACCGTGAGTCCGTTAGCATATCCTTCACCATTACAGTGAGGCGTTGGCTTCTGACTCAATCTCTACCACCTGTTACCTGGATAATCCAGAGGTTTCGTCTTAGCTGACTGCTCGGAGTATTCGACCTCTCCGAGAGTAATCAGGTGGGTTACTTCGTTCCTCATAACCTTTGGTTTGTTCCATTAGGATGTCACCTTTTCACCGAGTTTTTGGGTAACGTAGGTATGTCGGGCAAAATCCTCATACCACCCTGTACTAATGCCCTTTTGGGACTACCAGCGCAAGAAGCCTTATTTCGCTGGTTCGGAGTAACGGTGATTCAGGCAGTGACTTCACTTTCGTTATCCATAGGAACTTGCTCACGGGATACCACTTTTTAGGCTAGTAGCTCTTTCCGCTTTTATCCCCGCTTCACCGATTGATGGCTAGTCTCTACAGTGGGGGATATGCTTTCACCTCTACGTCTGAGGGGCAGGATTTGACGCTTTCTAGGATACTGACGCTCACCTGCAAGGTTATTAAGTTATCATCTACAAGGGATTAAAGTGCTTTCCTCAATCCTGATGGATTACCCTGTAGAAGCCAGTCATCCCCCGATTTCTCGGTTTCGACTGAACGAATCGCACTTGGCAGCACCATTTAAGTCTGCATTCACAAT
>NZ_JAEQCB010000251.1:0-5694 GCF_020738785.1 Microcoleus sp. PH2017_05_CCC_O_A
TATTACCCGTCAGCAGTCAGTGTGGGAGAACCGACAGACTGCCAAATGTCATCAAACCTTGAGCAAAGTCAGGAATCGTTAATATGCAAGACACTGCGATCGAATCTATCAAAGCCAGAGAAATCCTCGACTCCCGCGGCCGCCCTACCATCGAAGCTGAAGTGTATCTAGCCAATGGTGTTGTCGGACTCGCCCAAGTGCCCAGCGGCGCGTCTACAGGCTCTTTTGAAGCCCACGAACTCCGCGACGATGACAAAAAACGTTACGGTGGTAAGGGAGTTTTGAAAGCGGTTGCTAACGTCGAACACAAAATTGCTCCCGCTTTGGCTAATCTGGATGCGATCGACCAACCATTAATCGATCGCACTATGATTGACTTGGACGGTTCCCCCAACAAGTCTAACCTCGGCGCTAATGCCATTCTCGGAGTCTCCCTAGCCACAGCAAAGGCGGCCGCCGAGACTTTACAAATACCCCTTTACCGCTACTTGGGTGGCGCTTTGGCTAACGTTTTACCAGTGCCTTTGATGAACGTCATCAACGGCGGTTCCCACGCCGACAACAACGTAGACATTCAAGAGTTTATGATTGTACCGGTGGGAGCACCTTCTTTTAAGGAAGCTTTGCGCTGGGGTGCAGAAGTATTTGCTAGTCTGGCTAAAGTCTTAAAAGACAAAAATTTGCTGACTGGTGTTGGCGATGAAGGCGGTTTTGCTCCTAATTTGGGTTCCAATCAGGAAGCTTTGGATTTGTTAATGATGGCAATTGAAAAAGCTGGCTACAAACCGGGTGAACAAGTTGCTTTGGCTTTGGATGTTGCTGCTAGCGAATTTTACAAAGATGGGAAGTACACCTATGACGGTGTGGCTCATTCGCCAGCAGAATTAATCGATTATTTGGATGGTTTGGTTGGACAATATCCGATCGTTTCCATTGAAGATGGTTTGCACGAAGACGATTGGGATAGTTGGGTGGCGCTAACTCAGAAAATGGGTAGCAGAGTTCAATTGGTGGGTGACGATTTGTTTGTTACTAATCGCACGCGCTTGCAAAAAGGGATTGATTTGAAAGCTAGCAATTCGATTTTGATTAAGCTGAATCAAATTGGTTCTTTGACTGAGACTTTGGATACGATCGACTTAGGGAAGCGCAACAGCTATCGATCGGTAATCAGCCACCGTTCGGGTGAAACTGAAGATACTACAATTGCTGATTTAGCCGTAGCGACTCGCGCCGGTCAAATCAAGACTGGTTCTCTGTGCCGCAGCGAACGGGTTGCTAAGTATAACCGTTTATTGCGGATTGAGGACGAATTGGGCGATCGGGCAATTTATGCTGGTGCGATCGGTTACGGGCCCAAATAAAATTTGGTAATGGGTAATTGGGAATTGGGAATTGGTGTCAACAACCAGGTCAAACGTAGTCACACATGGCTGTTTACCACCAAGGCTCGATCCCCCCTAGCCCCCCTTGAGAAGCAGGGTGGTTTTATTGTCGGGAAAAGAAATCTGAAACTACCAAAATTATCGCTCAAAGATTGGCTCGCGCTTGGGCGAAGGTACGTAGTTGCGCTTAAGCGCTCTTTCCTAATCTTATAAAGAGCGCTTAAGCGCAACTACGTACCTAATTTGTGTGACGACAATAAAACCACCCTGCCTAGCCCCCCTTGAGAAGGGGGGGACAAGAAGCATTCAAAGTCCCCCTTCTTAAGGGGGATTTAGGGGGATCGAGACTAAGCTACAAACGAGATTTATCAATGGTTTCAAACTTAAGTTGACACTGATCCCCATTACCAATTACCATGCCCCATAATCACGGATAGAAAGCCAATTGAGGTAAACCCAAAGTTTCTTCCCAGCCCATCATCAAGTTCATGCACTGGATGCCTTGACCGGCTTGACCTTTAATTAAATTGTCGATCGCCGACATCACAATTACCCTATCAGTGCGCGGATCGACTTCCACGCCGATGTAACAAAGATTCGTGCCGCAAGCCCATTTTGACTGCGGATAAACCCCAGCCGGTAACACTTTTACCAAAGGAGAATTGCGGTAAAAAGCGGTGAAAATTGTAATTAAATCTTCCCGCACTAATCCCGGATCGCGCAAATTTGCGTAAACAGTTGCCAGAATTCCCCGCACCATCGGCATCAGGTGGGGAGTAAATTGGACTTTGATATCTTGTCCGGCCAAATGGCTGCAAACTTGCTCAATTTCTGGGGTGTGGCGGTGGCGGCCTACCCCGTAAGCGCCGATCGAATTGTCAGCTTCTGCCAACAACAGATTAACTTCGGCTTTGCGGCCCCCTCCCGAAGATCCTGATTTGGCGTCGATAATTGCTGTTTCTGGCTCGATCAGACCTTGTTTGAGTAAGGGGGCCAGGGCTAATAAACTAGCAGTGACGTAGCAGCCGGCACAGCCTACTAATTGAGCGTCTTTAATGCGATCGCGATACAATTCTGGCAAACCGTAAACAGCCGTTGCAGCTAAAGCAGAGTCCGATCGCTCGCCGCCGTACCAAGCTTTGTAAGTGTCCAGATTTTCAAATCTGTAGTCAGCCGACAAATCCAAAACTTTGCAGCCGCCTTCAATCAGCGTCGGTGCCATTTGGCAAGCTAAACCATTCGGCAGCGACAGAAACACAACTTCACATTTTGCCGCTATTTTATCTAGGTCGATCGCCTCAATAGTCAAATCAATGCAGTTAGTCAGATGCGGATAAAGGCTGGAAAAAGGTTTTCCCGCACTGCTATCCCCGCCTACATACACTACTTCTGCCGCTGGGTGATCCGCCAGCAGCCGCACCAGTTGTACGCCGCCATAACCTGAAGCGCCAACTATGCCTACAGGCACAGGTCTAACATCTCCCATTTTCCTTTATCCCCTCAGCCTTTGAAGTCAAAAACGCTTGAACTTTTGCTGCATTGTAGTACCAAACGCCAACTTTGGTAATAAAGAATTGTGTTGTTTTGTGATTGACGTGGATTTTTGTAAATTTTCCGGTGTTTGACCAAGAATTTCAACGGTGGTACCCGCCACGTGATTTATCCGTGGAATCAATCCCAAATCGAAAATCGAAAATCCTCTCTTCCCCCGAATTTATCCGTGGGCTCAATCTAAAATCTAAAATCTAAAATCTAAAATCGATTGACTCCGCCCAAAAACCAATACAAAGTCCCGCAGGGCTGTGGTGGAGAGGCCAAAATTTCAGACTCGCATTGAATCTTCCAGAGTCAATCTCAAATCTAAAATCTCCTATCTAAAAACGGATGTGCGATCGCCAAAACCCTAAAATTAAGCAACGGATGTGCGATCGTGCTATAAAATCTTACATAAATCTATCCATAAACCGGGGATTAACTTTTTTCGCTCTTTCCTCGAACCTCAAAGCTCAACATCCGTTAAATCCATTACACTCATCCGTTGCCGAATTTCCTATGGGAATAGTTGTAGAAGACGTATCAAAACAGTTTGGCAGTTTCCAAGCACTCGATCGAGTCAGCTTGAAAATTGAATCAGGTTCTCTAGTCGCACTGCTGGGCCCGTCTGGTTCCGGCAAGTCCACCCTGCTGCGACTGATTGCAGGTTTAGAAATGCCCGACTCCGGCAAAATCTGGCTGACAGGTCAAGATGCCACCAATACTAGCGTCCAAGACCGCAAAATTGGATTTGTGTTTCAGCACTACGCGCTATTCAAGCACATGACAGTGCGAAAAAATATTGCTTTCGGCATGGAAATTCAGAAAACTCCACCGACGAAAGTCAAATCCCGCGTAGAAGAATTGTTAAATTTAGTCCAATTGGGAGGATTGGGCGACAGATACCCGTCGCAACTTTCAGGAGGCCAGCGTCAGCGGGTAGCCCTCGCCAGAGCCCTGGCTGTGGAACCAAAAGTGTTACTGCTAGACGAACCTTTTGGAGCTCTCGATGCCAAAGTCCGCAAAGATTTGCGCGCTTGGTTGCGAAGACTCCACGACGAAGTGCACGTTACCACAGTCTTTGTGACGCACGACCAAGAAGAAGCGATGGAAGTTGCCGATCGAATTACAGTAATGAATAAAGGTAAAATCGAACAAGTAGGCACACCCGCAGAAATTTACGACCATCCAGCTAGTGCATTCGTCATGAGTTTTATCGGGCCTGTGAATGTCTTGCCCAGCAGTTCGAGAATGTTTCAAGACAACGGCTTTGACTCAGCCAACCCAGAAATTTTCTTGCGCCCTCACGACGTAGTAATTGAAACTACCGAAAATAGTGCAACAGTGCCGGCAAGAATCAGTCGCTTGATTCATTTGGGATGGGAAATTCAGGTGGAATTAACCTTAGATGACGGTCAAGTGCTGAATGCTAATTTGACAAGAGAAAGATTCGATAACTTGCAGTTGCAGCCGCAGCAAAGAGTGTTCGTCAAGCCGAAAGATGCCAAGTCATTTCCACTTTATTATTCTATCTGATATCATATCCTCTGAGAACAACACCATAAAATTGGTTTGTAGTAAGGACTTTAGTCAAGCGTAATGGATGCGGACGGGAGCATCTCATTTTTGTAAAAAGCATTTTTTTTATTATAGTGCGAGCTTAAGAGCTCGCGAGTTGTACAATACGCGAGCTCTTAAGCTCGCACTATATATAAATGCAAAACTGAGATGCTCCCGATGCGGACTCGCATTCCGAACGATCAAACACTCTGATCTCAATTCTTCAAACTAGAGCTAAATTGATATCGGACACAAAAAAATAAGGACACGGCATTGCCGTGTCCCTACTTTTTTATGCTGATAAGCTGTCGTGCATTTCAATTGCATATTCGGGACGGGCTAGAAGCCCATCCCACAAGACTTGAATTATTTCTTGACATACAGTTTAAATGCACAACACTTAGCTGCCCAATTAGTCTTTGATTTTGCTGACAGCCTTTTTGACTTGTTGCTCAAAGGATGTCGCGCTTGTATTAGAAGGATTTTTCATCTTCTCGCTGTCAGCATCTCCCTGAACTTCATTAATCCCTTCATTAGCTTTTTTCTGAGTTTCTTCCAGAGACATCGGGTCTTTCAAAACAGCTTTTTGAGCTTCTTTCTCAATCCCCAAAAGTTGAGCTTCACCTTTGGTGGGGCTGCTGGTAACGGCAAAAGCTGTGAAAGCATTGGAAACAAACATCAATGCACAAAAACAAACAACTATTAAACTGCGAACTAAACGCTTGACTGGGAGGTTAAAGCTGATAAAAGACATACAAAATTTCTCCGTATTTAGAAGTTTTGATCGTTGAGATTGTTAACAGGCTGAATTTAACTCAATTTCTGCACAATCTTTAACTCAAGTTTGATAAAAGCCACTTGAATCAGCAGTGGCAATCAGTTAATTTGAGCTAATTAATATTTAGCTTAAATAACGGGGTTATGAAATCTTTCTCAGGGAATATTTGGGCTTTGTGTCTTCCGATAGTTGACACTCTCAGGGAGTCAACGCCACTGAGATTCTGCGGACAAAGTAGATTTAGGTAATACCCAAAGTCTAACTCTCGCTGGGAGTCGTCAAAGACCGTCTACCCAGTTGGTTTAAGCTTACACCTAACTTACTGGCTACTTTTCTCAGAATAATTAAAGTCAGTGAAGGAGTCGCCCCCTCCACTGCTCTCCAAAACGGAACGTGATAGTTTCCCATCATTGGGCTCCTCAATAAAACGGCTGTTGT
>NZ_JAEQCB010000252.1:0-5555 GCF_020738785.1 Microcoleus sp. PH2017_05_CCC_O_A
GGGCGATCGCGGTGGAGAAGCTGTCACCCTCAACAACATCGGCAAAGTCTACTCAGATTTGGGAGAGAAACAGAAAGCGCTAGAGTATTACAGCCAGTCCCTTCCGCTGAGTCGGGCCGTAGGCGATCGCTCTCTAGAAGCTACGACCCTCAACAACATTGGCTTAGTCTACGATGATTTGGGAGAAAAACAAAAAGCACTAGAATATTTAAGCCAGTCCCTTCCCCTGAGTCGGGCAGTAGGCGATCGCGGTGGGGGAAGCTACCACCCTCAACAACATCGGCGGTGTCTACTCAGATTTGGGAGAGAAGCAGAAAGCCCTAGAGTATTTGAGCCAGTCCCTTCCGCTGAGACGGGCAGTGGGCGATCGCAGTGGGGAAGCTGTCAGCCTTTACAACATCGCTTTTGCCAAACGCGATCGAGGCAATCTCACTGAAGCCCTCACTAATATTGAAACCCTCAAAATTATTGAAAGCCTCCGCACCAAAGTTGCTGGCCCAGAACTCCGCACCTCATACTTTGCCACCGTACAAAACTATTACCAGTTCTACATTGACCTGTTAATGCAACTGCACAAAACGCAACCCAAATCTGGTTACAATACTAAAGCCTTTGAAGCCAGCGAACGTTCCCGCGCCCGCAGCCTCCTCGAACTTTTGCAAGAAGCAAACGCCGATATTCGTCAAGGTGTCGCCCCAGAATTATTGCAGCGAGAACGCAGTTTACAACAGCAACTCGATGCCCTTGAAAAACGACGAATCGAAGTTCTAAATCGCCCCAACCACACTCCCGCCCAAGAAGCAGAATTAGAACAACAGCGGCAAACTTTAATCACACAATATCAGGACATTCAAACCCAAATCCGCACCACCAGCCCCCGGTACGCCGCCCTCACCCAACCGCAACCCCTAACTCTTTCACAGATTCAACAACAAATCCTCGACGAGAATACAATTTTACTCCAGTATTCTTTAGGAAAAGACCGCAGCTATCTCTGGGCTGTGACGAAAACCAGCATTACCAGTTATGAATTACCAAAAGCTGCCGAAATCGAGACAACTGCCAAAAACTTTCGTGCTGCTGTCACTGATCCGCGCTACCGAGACATCCCCAATCGAGTCGCTGAAGCTAACAACGCCCTCAGTCAAATTATTTTACAGCCCGTTGCTGCCCAACTCGGTCAAAAACGCCTGCTGATTGTTGGCGATGGTGTTTTGAATTATCTTCCCTTTGCCGCCCTTTCGCTCCCCGGAAAATCCGGTGAAAATGGGAATCCGCCTTTAATAGTAAACCATGAAATTGTGCTGTTGCCTTCCGCTTCCACCTTGGGAATCTTAAGACAAAACTATAGCGACAGACAAGCCCCTACTCGCACTTTAGCAATTCTCGCCGATCCAGTTTTTAGCGGTAACGACGAACGAATTAAAAATTATTCTTCAGCCACCACTGAGCAAGCGGTAGAATCAGCAAATCCCGGTTTGAGTCGCTCCCGAGGCAACAATAACGTACAGTTTGACCGTTTAAAATTCACTCGCCAAGAAGCTCAAATCATTCAAGCCTTAGTTCCTGCCAATTCTCGCACCGAATCTTTGGATTTTGCAGCCAGTCGCGCCACAGCCACCAGCCCGAATTTAAGCCAATATAAAATCATTCATTTTGCCACCCACGGTTTCGCGAATAGCACTAACCCGGAATTATCAGGAATCCTCATGTCCTTAGTAGACGAAAATGGCAAACCCTTAAACGGATTCCTGCGGCTTACGGATATTTTCAATCTCAAATTAGCAGCAGAATTAGTAGTTTTAAGTGCCTGTCAAACCGGATTGGGGCAGAACATTCAAGGCGAAGGCATGGTGGGATTGACGAGAGGATTTATGTATGCTGGGGCGAAGCGAGTGGTGGTGAGTTTGTGGAGTGTGGATGATGAAGGAACCTCGAAGTTAATGTCGAGTTTCTATCAGGGAATGCTGAAAAAAGGGTTAACGCCAGCAGCAGCTTTAAGGGCGGCGCAATTGGAAATGTTGCAGCAGAAACAGTGGCAGTCTCCCTATTATTGGGCGGCGTTTACGCTTCAGGGTGAATGGCGGTAAACAGTTGACAGTTGACAGTTGACAGTTGACAGCGGGGTTTTAAAACCCTGAATTTTGATAAAGTTGATGAAAAATCAGCATCAATTTAGTACGAAAAACCAGAGACGTAGGGTGCGTCGCCACTAATAATTCTCGCCCTCAACCAGGATGCCAGTGAGCGACGCACCCTACAATTTATAACCGGGATTAATAACGACGTAGAGTGCGTCGCCACGAATAATTCTCGCCCTCAACCAGGCTGCCAGTGAGCGACGCACCCTACAATTTATAACTGTCATCAAAGTTATCCAGTTGTGTGCATCTGCTTTGTAGTCTACAAAAGAGTTGCGTCTTCCCGATCGCATATTACCAGAAAGAATTGGTTGAAAGCCGGAACCCCTTGAGGGAGAAATTAAAATCAGACTATTCATTACTCCAATCCTCTTCCTTCTAGGTAGAGGTGGCTCTCAAACTGTCAACTGTCAACTGTCAACTGTCAACTGTTGAATCACCCTTCATCTCAAAATTAACTCCTTGGTAAAGTTCGCTCAATTGAATTTGAAATTCGATCGCACTTAATGTCATAACTTCATCAGCCGTTGTATATTCTGTTAATACCCATTTATTTTCTGAATTTTTAGCAAATTGTTCGATATAACATTTATATTGGTCGATCGTAATATATTCTCGAAGACTGGGGATCGATCGATAATACTGAAATTTATCGCCTCGATCGTAATTTTTGGTTGAATTTGACAAAACCTCAACAACCAGCACCGGATTAGTTACCGTAGTCGTACCGCTGCCCTCATAAGCAGGCTCTCCAGAAATCACCATGACATCGGGATAAGTGTAAAGGCGATATTGCGATATCCACAAACGCACGTCACCCATATACACGCGATAGTTCGGCCTTCCCAAAGTCAATTTAAAGCGGGCATAAAAATTACCTGCGATTTCATTGTGATTCGTTGTTCCACCTGTCATTGGCACTATTTCTCCATCACGGTATTCACTTTTAAACTCCGCAGCTTCTTCTAATTGCAGATATTCTTCGGGAGTGCAGTAGCGTTTTTCTGTTTGTACAACCATAATATCCTCAGAGCGACGCGCATCAAAATGAGACTAACATTATACCAAAAAAAAGCGGCTCTGCCATCGCAGAACCGCCGTAACAGAGGATGAAAAATCAAAACTTAACGGACTGCACCCTCAACAGAAGGCGATTCAATCGTCTTCATGAAGTACAGTTTCACCAACTGCCAACCGTTGGATAAATACAAAGGCAATTTTTGGAACAATTGCAAAACTTTCGGAGTTTTAGACTCAACAATCGCGGTTAATTGCTGATTGTTTTTGAGGCAAACATCCAACCGTTCATAAAATTCTGGATTGTTTACGTCGAGCATGACGGGGAAAACGCGGCCTGCTGTTTCGTTGGTTTTTTTGATCACTTCAATGTCGTATTCGCGAGCATCGAGTCCGAGCGATCGATAAAAACCACCGCGCTGGATATCATTGAGATACATTGTCGCAAATACCGACAGCAAGAAGAAACGGCACCACAGCTTAGCGCGCCAATCATTCAACATCTGAGGCTGAGCTCTCATCACCGCATCGAAGAAATCTCCGTGGCGGTTTTCATCCTGACACCAATTTTCAAAGAATCGGAAAATCGGATAAATCTGATCTTCAGGATGCGCTTTCAAGTGCTGATAAATCGTGATGTAGCGCCAATAACCGATTTTTTCGGATAAGTAAGTGGCGTAGAAAATAAACTTCGGCTTGAAGAATGTGTAACTACGGCTCTTTGTCAAGAAACCCAAATCTAGGGACAAACCAAAGTCCGACAGCGCTTTATTCAGGAATCCGGCGTGCCGCGCTTCATCGCGGGACATGAGCAAGAAACCTTCGGCGAGTACCGGATTTTTGTCCTTGAGTTTGCGTGCCAATTCTTTGTATAGCAAGAATCCGGAAAACTCAGCGGTACAAGAGCGTTCGAGGAATTCAATAAACAACTTGCGCTTTTCGCCGTCGATGTGTTCCCAGGATTGATCGAACTCGGCATCCCGCACGAAGTGGGTTTTGTTGTAGTCAACGCGGAACTCTTTGATAATTGCTTCGAGTTCGGCTTCGTTTACCGAGATGTCCATTTTGGCCATCTCGTCAAAGTCTGTTGTGTAAAATCTCGGTGTGAGAATAGTTTCTTTGGCTGGGGTTTTCGCTTCTTGCTGCTCGGCAAAAGCGGGTTTTTTGAGGGAATCTACCATATGTTTATTGGATTTTTTGCTTATAATTGCTCGCTTGTTTGAGATTTCGGGTACTGCGGGCGATCGCCCTTGTATCTCCGACCAGCGCTGTGCGGCGCACTTTGGCGCTCTCTGTGGAATTCAGGTCAAAGCTGCTGAAATTTCCACGCCCTCCAGTTTACCAAGCTCTCGACCCGGAAAGATGTTGCTGGCGTTAAGAATTGCTACGCACAATTACTTATGGGCTTTGAAACAGAAGGGATTCGGGAACAAAATTCTGCCTGTTGTCAATTTATAGGATACAGCATAAATAAATTCCCGTGTCAAGCTTTTGAAACACCCGATCGCCAACCACAAAATATATATTGAGGGAGCGCAATAGTTAAATAACCAGGCAGGACGGGCATAAAATGAGCAATTTAGGTGTTAGTTACCTTTTATGGGCAGCTTGTTTTTTCGGCCCATTCGGACTCCACCGCCTCTACAACGGCAAGATTGGCACGGGTTTGCTGTGGCTGTGTACCTTTGGGTTATTTGGGTTCGGGCAATTGTTTGACTTGCTACTTCTGCCGCAGATGGTGGACGAGCACAATGCCACTATCAGGGGCAAACTCGGGGTATCTCCCCAAGGTATACCGCTATCTTCCACCAGGCAACCGGCGCTACTTTTGCCGAAGTGGAAGAGGCTTTCACGGCAATGCTCAAAACCGGTTATGTCAGCATCGAGAACGACCCAGTTAGTGGCGTCGTGATGTACTATTTTCACGAGCTTTAAGGAATGAGAATTAAATAACTTACAATTTTAATGATTGTGGGATGGGCGTCCCGCCCGTCCCTTATAGACGGGCGGGACGCCCATCCCACTTTTAAGAGTCTAAGTTATTAAATTTTCGTTCCTAAGCTGGAGTGGGTGCGTCAGTTGGGGGATTTGGCGTGTTGTTGGAGAAGCTAATCGCTGACGCACCCTACTACTTGTCACAGAGAAATGTAGGGTGCGTCAGTTGGCGGATTTTATGTGTTGTTCGACAAGCTAGTCGCTGACGCACCCTACTACTGGATATTGCTTGTTGTGGTTTGTCGAGCCAGCGAGGCAAAATCGGCTAGAATGTTTGTTTGTCTATACAACCAGAAAGTATTTAGCGTCATGGCAGTCCCTAAGAAGAAAACCTCCAAATCCAAGAAGAATATGCGTAAAGCCACATGGAAGCGCAAAGCTGTAGTGGCAGCTCAGAAAGCT
>NZ_JAEQCB010000253.1:0-4581 GCF_020738785.1 Microcoleus sp. PH2017_05_CCC_O_A
GGGAATTAACAATCGAATTAAGTTGATTAAGCGACAAGCCTATGGCTTTATGAACTTTGATAACTTTCGAGCAAGGCTATTAGCTTGCTTTTCTGATTAAGTTTGCTTATCACCTTGACTCCAGAAGAGCCAAAGATTCCATGACGCAATTAGGAAGCCCTTCTTGAGAGGAAGCAATCAGAGTAGCTACTGAGGCACGAATCAAAATGGGGATATCTCGTCGCAAGCCCAAAAAATGTACTTGCTTTTGAATTCCTAATTCTGATGCTAGTTCTCGCATTTCCTCCAAAATTATGCCATCTCCGACCAAAGCTAAGTGTACTTGAGGTCGAGCTAGTTGGGCAAATGCCTTGAGAATATTGCCAGGGCGCTTGCGGGGAATAAATTCAGCCACCGACAAGAATAAAGGGTTTTCCGACTATAGTCATGGGCTGGAGATGAAACATCGGGGGCGATCGCGAGGGATTGCCTCTAGGAAATGCTAGAAATAGAGTTGCTGAGTTTTTGCGGCCTGTACCAGTTGGGTCAGTATTGTGCCAAAAGAGCGATCGCATATCTGATTTGGTTTAGGCTAAGACAGAAAGGGCGATCGCAGCCATACCTCGCTAGAATTAAAAGTGGAATTATAGTAAAATTATAGTTAGCAGTACGATCGGCTAAAAAGGAAGGATTAAACTGTGCAACTAGAAGAATACTTCAACTTTCTAGCACCTGATGACATTCGCCTGAAAGATTCGCGGATTGGAATTGAAACTATCCTGTACGAGTACATTTATCGTGCTCGCACCCCAGAGGAAATTGCCAATATTTACACTTCGCTGAGTCTAGAACAAGTTTATGCGACCATTCTGTATTATCTTCACAACAAAGAATCTGTGAGCAATTACATCGCTGACTGGTTGGAATGGGGACGCAGAATGCGAGAGGAACAGCAGCGAAACCCGTCGCCTGCGGTGCGGAAACTGATGCAGTTAAAGGCAGAAAGAGAAGGCAAAAAGGCGAAAAATGCTCAAATATCTCATGGATGAAAATGTTAATCCAGTTTATATTAACCAACTGCGCCGGCGGGAATCAGATTTGATAATTCGGGCTGTGGGAGAACCGGATACTCCTCCCAAAGGTACGTTAGATCCAGAAATCCTAATTTGGTGTGAAGTACATAACTTTGTGCTGCTGACTAATAACCGCAAGTCAATGCCGGTACACTTAGCGGATCACATTGCCCAAAATCGCCACATACCCGGTATTTTTATCTTCAACCCCGATATGGGTATTGGGGAGACACTGGACGAGTTGATTGTGATTGCGGGAGGTTCTTTTGATGGGGAATATCAAGACCAAATTATTCACTTGCCAATTCCTTGAATTCGTTGAGGCTTGGGTTTTCACAAAGTCCGATCGCCCTTGTGTGAAAAACAGCAAGATACGCGCGTGCGTAGCTATCCTGTAGGGAATCGCCATTCCCGATTTTAGTGGCTTCCTCCCAATGACATCTGAACCCAGCGGCGAAATAGTTCCACAGCAATACAGTAGCAACCATTAATTTCTTTAACAACATCGTGGCGTTCCAGAGTTTTTAATGCTTCCTGTAAACTTGTTTCATCCATCCCTATTTCTGTACTCAGCCTGTCGAAATTCATGCCTTGTAAGTGAGGTGCTAATGCTGTTAAAATCTCTTGTTGTCCCGGTGCGCCTTCCGCTGCTTGACCCCAAACTCCTGTAAAATAGTAGCGACCTCTGGTGAAAAATTCCGGGTCATTGATGACTGTTTCTACATCTTCTACGGTAAACATTGGATCGCGGGGGCGTCCCATTTCAAATACTCGATCGTTGTAGAGGCGTACTAACAGGAATCCTACCAGTTGCGTGAGGTAGGGTTGGCCGTGAGTTAGTTCATAAATGCGATCGAGTGCTTCGGGTTTATAGTCTAGGATAAAGTCATCATCGGGATTGGCTAAAACTTGGCGAGTTGCACCTAGACTCAGGAAACCAACTCGGATGGGGATAATGCTAGCAAAAAGAGGATTGAAATAATCTGAGGTCATTTCATGCAAGGTGTGTAAGCCGGCAAAAGCTAAGGCAACTTTAGAACTCATTTGCAGTATTCCTCGCAAAAAGCCGATAAAGTCTCGATTGATTTTCCCAGCCTTAATCAATTCTTCAATTTTTTCAAACTCGTCTAAAGCAACGATCAATCCACCGTCTATATTTGCTACTACTTGTTCGATGTAGCGTCCAAAAGTGAGATAGGGTAAATTGAGTAAATCGCGATCGGCTGGAGGTGCAATCTTGACCGTTTTGGCGATCGCATCGGTGATGAATATTAGTAGTTCGCCGACTCCCTCAGAGCAATCTCCCACCCGCAGCAAATTGACATAAGCCACCTGTACCTTTGCTCCTAAGCAGTTGGTAGCATTTAACAAAATCGAAGTTTTCCCCATCCGCCGATGACCGTAGAGAGCCACAGATTGCAGGTTATTTCCCTGTACATCCTTTAGCTGTCTGATGATATCTTCGCGGCCGACAAACAGATTGCCTTGGACTGGATCGCCAATTACATAGGGATTAGTGACAGCTTTAGTAATTGAAATATCTCCGATTTTTCCTGTAACTTGCAGTAAAGATTCTTGCCATTTTTTAGCGGTTTGAATAATTAAATTTCGTTCGGCTTCTGGTAGAATATCTGGAGTATCGAGGATAGTTTCAAGTTCACCTAACGATCGGTTGAGGGCAAGGGAACGGGCAGAACGAGATACGCTATTCTGCACGACTTGCACATCGGCAATTACCCGCCGTAGAGAGGCAATTGCTTGCCAAGTATTCTCGCGTAGCCGAGGTGAAGTTGGGGAAGGTGGGAGTTTCAGGGAAGCAATTTCGGCTAGTTCTGCTGTTTGGTGAAAGCCTGTGAGAATTTTCGCTAAGGCGAACATCTCCTCTCCATAAAGCAAATCTCGGACTATGGCAAAAGCCTCTGTGGCTTTGTCTGGTTCTTGTTCATGGAGATACCAGAAACCAGCGGCAGAGGCACGGGCAGGAGTATTTAAACTAATTTCTATTTGAAAACGATCTTGTATTTGTTGTTTCCAAGGTATGAATGAAAAACTTTGTACTGCTCTTGACTTCATTGCTTCACCGAGAGAAACTGAGGCAAAACGCACCAAGTTCCAATCATAAAGATCTTCTGATAATTGAGCGACGCGATAGATAAGTTGGTCTTTTGGTGTCTCTGCTAGCACGCGATTTACAGCTTGAACAACAGGGATAAACTGAAGAGTAAATAGTAATAGTTGGTTAATGTTGTGCAATCCTGTTTCCCAATCCCGCCTCAGCCAATGAGCTATTTGAGAAGACAGGTAGGGAATGGGAAGTGGGGTAATGTGAGGAAATTGTCTATTTTGGTGTTGACGTTGGAGTAAGGTAAACGGTACAGCGAAAAGCCAATTTTCAGGACGTATCCTCGCCACGCCGGACGCCACGCCGGACGCTACGCCCAACGCCACGACGGACTCCACGCCTAACGCCACGACGGACTCCACGTTTGAAGCCGCGCTTAACATCACGCCCAATACCACGTCTGACGCCGCGCCGGACACCACGCGAGACGGCACGCCGAACGCCACACCGGACACTACGCTGGACGGTATGCCGGACGCCATGCCCAACACGATGCCCAACGCCACGCCCAATACCACGCCAGATGCCATGCCAAACGCCACGCCCAATACCACGCCAGACTCCACGCCTAATACCACGCCAGACTCCACACCAAACTCCACGCCAGATCCCATGCCGAACGCCACGCCCAACGCCACGCCCAACGCCACGCCGCGCCAATCAATAGAAATGCCTATTTCCTCGGAAAGTCTACTCAAGCCTACGGGGATAGCAAACATTAACACCAAGGCTTGTAGAATCAACTGACGTTGGACGGAATTTTGACGCAACCACTCCCACTTTTCTCGCCAGGTTTTGGTATCTTCTAAACGAGATTCACTTCCAAAAGTATACTCATAACGCCTCACAGCTTGAGGAAAGAAAAACACCCAATATAATAATCGCAGGTAGTCTAAAGGATTCCACAAAGAAAGAGGACGTTTCAGTTTGGGTGCTAAATCTAAGCGAGGAATGGGGGGATGGTTTTGATTCATAAATAGGTGGGATGAATGAATTTAAATATGGGTGATTAAGTATCGTATCCAGTAAATCAACCACGATTCTTGTAGGGGCGGGTTCGCCAACCATTCATGACAAAAATCAACAATTTCCTAAACCCGCCCCCACCCCACCAACCAAATAAATGTACCGCGAATTTATTGGTAAAATGTGAATCTTGGCTGGGGAGGGCAGGTTTATGAGATTGTCTGTTTTAGCCAATTATTGTTGGTGAACCTGCCCCTACGAGATAAATGTGAATATAAATCTCGGCTGGGGAGGGCAGGTTTATGAGATTATCTGTTTTAGGCGATTATTGTTGGTGAACCTGCCCCTTGTATCTTAAAAGAGTCAGGCGATCAAACCGTAGACCGCAGGCTATAGAACCGAAGACACGGTTGTAATCAAACCGCAGACACGGTTGTAACT
>NZ_JAEQCB010000027.1:0-70404 GCF_020738785.1 Microcoleus sp. PH2017_05_CCC_O_A
TGCCGAAGCCTCTTCTTTTGGGAGAAGATTCTTGTGTAGCTTGCGGGTAATCCTCTACCCATTTCAGGGTTAGTTTCTACCCAACGAATCGCACTCCAGGTCTGAACCCATATTGGTTCGGTTCAAATCGCGCTTCCCATTCTGGTTCTAATGCCAGTTTAACAAGCGCCTGCAATGCCCGGTCTTTCATTGTTGGGATTCCTAAAGGTCGCTTCTCTTCTGTACCAGGCTTGGGAATCCATACTCGCCTGGTTGGGCTGACCTTTGAACTCAGGTTTATATTACCTATTAGGTCAAGGCGTTGCTTTGGGGTTAGTGATTTGACACCATCCACACCTGCCGTCTTTTTTCCTTTGTTATCCTGAGTAACCCTACGAACCGCTAAGCATTTTGCAGCCCAGGACTTCATCAACAACTTTTGGAGTCTGCGAAGCGCCTTAATATCACCACGATTGGCGGCTTGATAGATTCTTTTCTGCAACTTGAACACAACTCTTTCCAGCTTTCGCCAAGGAGTCTTGTTCCATTCATACATCGGTTTTACCGTGCTCATGACTTTTATATTGCTACTGGAGGCTCTATCTTCCGAGACACCGTGGGTCTGTCTGCATATCTCCCTCGTTACAGGGGAGCTTTCGCTTTTGACCCAATCTCTCCTTGCCGTTGCATCCGGTTAGCACCTACTCTGAAAATCGACTTTTCCAGAGAGCAAACGGTAGGTTATTTCGTTCCTGTTCGTCTTTGTTTAGAGCTTTTAGGGTGGTACTTTCCACCGGGTTTATTACAGAGTGCTTGGTTGGTCAAACAAACAATTGCCAACCCTGTGGTAAATTGAAGGTAGAATCCCTTTATTACCAATCCTTGCCCTTTTGGGACTCCCAGCGTATCAACCTGTTTCGCTGGTTATCTCTCACGATGGTTCGGATGTACCTTTGCTTTTGCTACCCATAAACTCCTGCTCAACGGGATTCTAGAATAGGTTTTCCAGTTACCGCTTTTTCACCCCGCTTTACGGATTGATGGCTAATCGCTACCGTAGGGGTGATGCTTTCACCGCAGCACCAGCGGGATGGGACTTGAACAGTGTTCTCACCCACAAGACGAACAAGTTGTCATCTAACAAGGGATTAAAGTGCGAACTCAATCCATATTGGATTACCTTATTAGAGCCTGAATTCCCCCCATTTCTGGGTTTCTTCAGAACGAAACGCACGTTCGATTTGGAAGTATAGGATTCCTCTTGCTCTATTACCTTTATTCCAACCAATTCAGCTTTGTATTTCAACATTTCAATTAGCCGAGCATGAGGAATATTGACAAAGTTTTGATTGGTTCTCTTGCCTAAATTAATCTCATTTTGACCTTGTACGTTTTTGCCAATTACTAGCATCCCTATCTTTTGTGATGCGAGCAGATTGATTATCTGGCGACTGGTATGATGCAAGTAATTATCAACTTTTTGATGGCGGCAACGAGTTAGGCGCCCAAGACGTGATGACGAGCAGCGGTTTCCTTTTAATTGAGATTGCAGTTGTGCTTTACGTTTGTTGTAGAATTGATTAATTGATTTGAGTGGTCGCCCGTTTATCAGTAAAGGGACAAACCCCGGCTGATTTGAAGTTAGCGCTACTAAATTATTCAATCCTAAATCGATACTACCTACTAATTCTTTTTTGTTTTCGATGGTGGGCTCCGGCTGAGTACAGGCATTGTAAATTACCTCAATTACATAGGAATCACATTTTGGCACTAATCTAATTTGACAAATTTTCTCTGGTTTGACCTGGGTTTTAATTAAAATATTAGTACCGGAAAGCTTGATAATTCCTTTCTTGAGTTCCTTGCTACTAATGGCTTGAATCGTATAGACTAGAATATTCCGACCCTTGACTTTATCTTTGTACTTCGGTAATTTCGGGCGACCGCTAAATTTTGTGGGGTTATTTTTGTAAGCTTTGACTGCTTCAAAAAAAGACTTCCAATTTTTGTCTAATATCATTAATATTTGTTGACTTACCTTGGCTGGCAATTCTTTGTATGCTTGATGAGATTTCATCAAACGATTCATTTCGTTGTAATTGATATAACCCCATCCGTAAACAAAACTTTGACGGATAATGTAGTTAGCGGCGTTATACAAATTTTTGGATTTAAAGGCTAGTACATCAATTTCAATAAAACGGTGTTCGGTGGATTTAATGATGTGTCTCTCTGCTAGTTGCATTTAGACTCTCCATTTTTTAACGATCGCTATAATTCTCGCTTGTTGACCTTCTGACTATATGATACTACCATTGCTTACTATTGCTTGCAAACTTAATGAAGTTTTATAATACCATTTTGGATTTGGGATTTTTAAGTTTTCCGTAAGGTGTGTCGCCATAGCCAATCTTCAAAAAAGACCGACAATCTAATAGCGACGCACCAGGGAGCTTCAACAGTTATAAGACAACCCTCAGTGTGAGATTGTCGATTGAATATAAAAATTGTTGATGGCGACACACCCTAAAAATCTTTCCCTTTTCCCTTTTCCCTTTTCCTTCTTCCGACTTCCCTCGGACTTCTATCAATTAAACATCCGCCGGATTGAGGTGCATCATCGCCCAAGTCGTGTAAGTGCCGATCGGACTCCAGAGTATGTAAGGCAGCAATAACAAGGTCGCTGATTCAGAAGCAGCCAACACGCTCAAAGCTAGCAGCACGCTTAAAATTGCGCCAGTTCCGCCGATTATCGTACCGACTTTGAGGCTCCTAACTTTGCACATAACCGACGTATAAGACATAGTTACTATTTCTAAAAGCAGGTACAAACCCATTCTCAACCAAGTCTCCTGAGTTCCCGGTGCTTGCTCCCAAACAATCACTGCTGACCAAGCTCCACAAATAAAAATTACTGTCCAAATTATAGGAATTGCTGCTTCAATTTTTAGCCATCTCGGACGCACTAATCGGTTGAACCATTGGATGTCACTGGTCGAAATTCTGTTAATCGCCAAAGCTACTATCAAGACGACTGCTCCAATTACCATCCATGATTTAATCATTTCTCTACCTTTAGCTAGATTAACTGTTTCAATTAAACCTATATTTTAGGTAATTCCGAGGCAAAGCACATCTCTCTCCAGTCTTAAATTGATAATTGCAAGGTAAATTAGGCTGTTCAACAGTTGACAGTTGACAGTTGACAGTTGACAGTTGGAGAGCGACCTCTACCTATAAGTCCTAGGAATGAAACAGTGAATAATTTTGTTTTATTTCTCCCTCGAAGGAGGAGGCTCTAAACCCATTCTTCTTGGTTAAAAACAGCAAGTTTATTGCCTTCACAATCCCGGAAACATAACCTAATTATGTAGGGTGCGCGACGCGCACCTTACCGCGACAAGTAGCGCTTAGCCTTGCAAATCAATCCGCTAGCCGAGCCGGTGATGGTGTTCTAATTCTAAACTAGAGTCATCATCTTTTCTGGGAACCAGAAGCGTATTTTCACTGCTCGGTTGCAACACAGCTTTAATTACTTGGAGAAAACGGTTGGGTTTTTTAGTTTGGCCGTTGAGTGTGCGACGATCTTTAACTTTTTGAGAAAGGTGTCGCATCACAGATAAATCGAGTTCATCGATGAAATGATCTGCTATACGTTCTCCCATTAAATCAATAGCTTCTGAATACTGATCTGTCAGCATTTCTATGGCATCGTATGCTTCATCAGCAACTTGACTTGCTACTGTTTTATTTTGATCCCCTGATGTCTGAGAATGGCTGCGGCGCCGGTCTAAAAGACTTTGATACTCAGCAACACTCATTCCCAAATTGTAGAGGTGATGGTGAGCGTGATCCATCAAATCTACTTCACTAGGATAGAAGAAACCGCGAGTGCTGTTGATGCCGTGCAGTTTTGCCCAACGCCGCAGAATAGTCTCATCTTGTAGTTGGTATCGCTCCAACATTTGAGCTGTATTCAGCTCCACTTCTGGCGTAACTTTGAAATCGCTCATCGGTAAATCCTCACTGGTGAATAGATGAATACACTTGAAACTTAAAATCAGTAGTTTGGGCGCAGTCTGAAATGACGATAAATCCTTTGACGGCATTCAGAGAAGTCTTGGGGGCATTTGCTAGCCGTCGATCGAGTCAGAGGATTTCAGGGTAGCGTAGTATTGGGCTTGGTCTCGATCGCATTCGGGAGCAACTGCACAGGGTTAATAATATAGCTGATTTGCTGTTTCAACAACCATTAAAAATAGTAAACTTTGCTTTTTTGGCTTGAATTGTTAGTAATTTTGAGTTATAATACTCACTGTTACCGTGCAATTAGTAATTTTAGTAGTTGCAAGCGAGATTCTTAGTATGCCTGTATACGATTATTTTTGTCCCACAAACAACCAGCAGTTAGAAGTTTCGCACAGCATGAACCTGGAAGTTTCGACTTGGGCCCAACTATGCGAGTTGGCTAAGTGCGAACCCGGGGATACTCCTGGAGATACTCCGGTACGCCGAATGCTGAGCGCTCCGAGGTTGATGAAGCCGACATCCGACACTGATTACAAAAATCAGGGTTTCAGCAAGTATGTGAAGCGAGATGAAGGGGTTTATGAAAATGTCACGGCTAAAGATGGTGAAAGCCGTATTATCAATCGAGAAGGTAAGCCGCTGAAAGACTGAGAATCCACAATCACTAAGTTCGTAGTGAGGACTTCAGTCCTTCTTAAAAGTTCGTAGTGAGGACTTCAGTCCTTCTTAAAAGTTCGTAGTGAGGACTTCAGTCCTTCTTAAAAGTTCGTAGTGAGGACTTCAGTCCTTCTTAATTTTTAAGTTTAGCAGGACTAAAGTCCTTACTACAAACCTGATAAGATTATTTACCAAACCAATCACTCATTTTCTGCTGTGCTTGTGCTTTAGTTTCAGCATTAATGTATACTGAAACAGTCGCTATCGCCGCCAGCAACACCCCCAAATCATCTGTAAATCCGACACCGACTAATATATCTGGAATCGCATCAACCGGAGATATAAAATAGGTCAAAGCTCCCACAACAACGGTTTTAGCCCAAGCCGGTACGTTGGGATTTTGAGCAGTGTAATAAAGCGTCAAAGCTTTTTCAACTACTTCTCGGCCAGCGCTTAAAGCAAATTTTTTAAGTTTTGCCCAAAAACTTTCATCGGAATAATCTGGTTGCGGATTGCTGAGGTTTATGGTGGTTCTTTTGGGGTCGATTAAATCGAGAGGAATGCCCTTATTTTTGAGCTGGGAAACGGCAGTATTAAATGATGCTGATGCTTGATTTTTTTTGGGCGCAGCCTCCTGTATTTGTTTCATGTCTGCGATGAATTCTTGCATGGCTTGAATTTGCAAATCGGAAACTGCGAGCATTTTTTTCGCGGATTGAATCGCCTCGCTTTCTGTGGGATGCAGGGTATTATTTGCCAAAGCAATGCCGATCAAAAAATACATGACTCCCAAGCGCAGCGGTTCTTTTGACTGACTGAGAGTTTGCAAACAGTCGCCCAGAGATGGTGGAGTCGCTGTGTAGGATTGGATTTGAGCCTTGGCTGAATCCGAAAACTTGTCTAAATTTATGGTTTTAAAGAACAAATTTAGTTCGTCAATATCAACAGAACCGTCGGCGGCTGCGATCGCAAATAAAGAACCGTAAAAAGCTAAAAGTTCGGTTTCTGAAGATGTAGCAAAAATATCTTGTTCGGACATGATGCAACTGGGATCGCTCGCGACGATCTCGATCGTACCACAAACCTGACCTCGAATCTTCGCAAAAACCGGCAATAATCTTAAAAGCTAGGACAAAATGGAGAATTTTTGATGAAAGTTGCGATCGTCGGGTGCGGCTATGTGGGTACTGCGACAGCCCGACATTTACGCGGTAAATCTGATTGTACCGTGACGGCGACAACTACGACGGCGAGCCGAGTTAGTGAATTGGAGGGTGTCGCCCAGCGGGTAGTTGTGCTTAAGGGAAATGATGCAGGTGCGATCGCGAGTTTACTGCAAGATCAAGATGCTGTTATGCTGTGCGTCGGTGCTCGAAATGCTGATGCTTACCGGGAAAGTTACTTAGAGACTGCGACAACTTTGGTATCGGTTTTACAGCAGACACCGAAAGTCAAGCAGGTGATTTATACGGGTACTTATTCTGTGTACGGCGACTGTCAAGGTAAACTGGTAGATGAAGAATCGCCCGTCGCGCCCGCCAATCCCAACGGTGAAATTCTCGCCGAAACCGAACGAGTTTTATTAGCAGCATCGAATCCAAACCTGCAAGTTTGCATTCTCCGTTTGGGTGGCATTTACGGGCCCGGGCGAGAATTAGTTAAAATCTTTGGACGTTGGGCTGGGACAACTCGTCCGGGCGCCGGGGAAGATGCGACAAATTGGGTGCATCGAGATGATATTGTTGGGGGATTGACCTTTGCATTGGACAATCGATTGCAGGGGATTTACAATTTAGTCGGGGATGTGTCGCTATCCAGTCGCGAATTAGTCGATCGCATTTTTGAAACTCACAATCTACCGAAAGCTACTTGGGATACATCTGTGAGCAGCGTGCGGCCTTATAATGCGAGGGTATCGAATCAAAAAATTAAGGCGGCTGGCTATCAGTTTATCCATCCTGAAATTAGTGAGTTTTAATTATCTAAATTTAGATCGTGTCCGCCGTTATAAAGTTCGTAGTGAGGACTTTAGTCCTCATAGTTTAAAGAGGACTAAAGTCCTTACTACAAACCTATTTTATCGTGCTACTGACTGCGGACACGATCTTGCCAACTCGCCACAATAAAAGCCAGTTTGTCCGTAATTCCTGATGCTATATTTTCCCTTTAACCCAAGTCCTAAAAGATTTCAGCAAAGCAATTTCCCCCATCGTTTGAGTGCGAGTGAAAAAAATAGCCATTTCCGCTGCTGATACAAAGGGAAAAGCAATACTAAAGTCGCGCTCAATATATTCTGTTTCTACCAACTGATAAAATTTCAAAACTCGCCCGTTATATAGCCAGAGTTCCGGGACTCCAAGTGCTGAGTAAATGGCAAACTTATTAATTGAACTGCTGGTAATATCTATTTCAATGGCTAAATCTGGCGGTGGGGCAGTTTCTAAGTCTAGTTCTTGCCTACCTCTAACTGCTGGTTCATTTGGGATATAATAACAGTTATCTGGTTCTATGCCTTTTTTAGCATTTTTGAGTTTGAGAGTAGTTGAGCCAGCACTTTTAATTTCAATGTCGAGTTCTTCTGCTAAAGCAATGATGAAATTACCGAAATTGCTCTTGTAGTTCTCATGTTCAAATAATGGCGCCATAATTTCCAGTCTCCCTTCATCGTAAGCTATGCGATAACCTCGCTTATCGCCTATTTCTTTGAGCAAGGTTTCAAAGGTTGACCAGCTAATATTTTCTAGCAGGGTTCTCTGTTCGGCTAAACTTGAAGTGGTAGCAATCATCTCAAAATCTCCTTGAGCTGAGAAAACTCTGGTTTTATTGTAGCACGGGCAAAGTTAGTTCCAGCGATTTTTGAAGTTCTCCTGATGCTGTAAATGTTTGGGCTGCCAACAGTGCAGTCTCTAAATTCACACACATTTTGGCGGAATAATTGCCTTCTTGTCCGCCGACAACTAGCTTTTCTATTGCATCTGGTTTTGATGGCTCTACTAAATTATAGAAGCTAACGTTATCAAAAGTTATGTTAACAATATATTTGCCGAATTCACCACCACCAATGCTCATATAAGACTCGTCATCTGCACCCAAGGTAACTAAAGTTTTAGTTTTCCCATTCAACTCGCGAATGGCTTGTTCTATTTGATTCCAAGTAGGACTTTTTATTAAATTACCTTCATCCTGGTTGCCAACCCAATTTTCTGCTGACAGGTTTAATACAAACATTATTGCCTCCTTGTATTTGGCGGTTTAATGGTTATTGTCTTACTTCCACTGGGAGTAATAATTTCTAATTCTTCTATATTTAACTGCCAAGCCATAGAGTTTACTCCACCTCTTAAGCCGCAGGCGGCACAAAGTTCACGATCGCAAATCAAACGTGCTTTACCTCCTCTAATTCCCGCATCGGCTGCTTGTTGAAAAGCATCGGCTTCAGCGTGGGTTTTGGTGATAGGATTGACATTAAAGGTTATTTGCCGACGATTGGGGTTGCTGCCAGAGTTGATGCCAAAAAAACTTTTACCCGCTATTTCTACTTTAGCTATGGTTGATTTATCGGTTTCGCTGCCAGCCGGTGGTAAACCTAGGCTTTGTCTATATGCACCTAGTTCATCTAACACACTTTATATTTTTGCCTTTCCTTTGGGTTGACAGCCCAATTTTACCATGTTACGTTCTGGTTTTGGGATTTGGGATTGCGAATCTGAGATTTATCATATTACTAGGGGGTGGGCAAAAGCCCACCTCACCAAATTACCCCATCATCTCACCAAAAAAGTCGATCGTCTCTTTCAACGCTTTGACAAACACATCAATCTCCTCATAGGTATTGTAAAAATACACACTCGCCCGTGCAGTAGATGAAATGTTCAAATAGCGGTGCAAAGCTTGCGTGCAGTGATGCCCGGAACGAATCGCGACGCCCTCCTGATCCAACATCGTAGACAAGTCTTGAGGGTGAAGTTCTCCGGCGCTAAAGGATGCTAGCGCTGCTCTACCTTCGCCGTTGCTGTCTGGTTGTGGCCCGTAAATCTTGATCTGGGGAATTTGCCGCAATTGTTGGAAGAGATAAGCTGTCAAGTCGGCTTCGCAGGCGTGAATCTGCTCCATGCCTATGTTACTAAGATAGTCGATCGCAGCACCAAGGGCGATCGCCTCACCGATTGCCGGAGTCCCCGCCTCAAACTTGTGCGGCAAATCAGCATAGGTGGAATATTCGAGAAACACATCAGCAATCATCTCGCCGCCGCCGAAAAACGGAGGCATTTCTCTCAGCAAGTTTAGTTTACCGTACAGAAAACCGATACCAGTCGGAGCGCACATTTTGTGGCCGGAAGCAACCAGCCAATCGCAATCCATTGCTTGCACGTCTACTACCATGTGCGGCACGCTTTGGCAAGCATCAATTAAAACTTTGGCGCCGAAACTGTGGGCAATTTTGCATATTTCTTTGACTGGATTGATGCAGCCTAAAGTATTGGAAACGTGAACCACAGATACCAACTTAGTTTTGTGGGAAACCAGCGTTTTAAACTGTTCCAAATCAAACTCGTAAGTTGCAGTCAACTCTACAAACTTTAACACCGCACCAGTTTTTTGAGCAATCATTTGCCAGGGAACGAGATTGCTGTGGTGTTCCATCACCGACAGGATAATTTCATCTCCCGCTTGCAGATTGCTTAAACCCCAAGAATAAGCAACTAAATTAATTGCTTCCGTGGCGTTGCGAGTGTAAACAATTTCTTGTCGCGATGCTGCATTGATAAATGCTGCAACTTTGTCTCTCGCACCTTCGTAAGCATCAGTTGCTTTGGCGCTGAGAGTGTGGGCGCCGCGGTGGACGTTGGCATTGTATTGTTCGTAGTAATCGCGCCAAGCGTTGAGTACAGCTAGGGGTTTTTGGGAAGTCGCTGCGTTGTCTAAATAAATTAGCGGTTTACCGTTGACTTTTTGCGTCAAAATGGGGAAGTCGGCGCGAACTTTTGAGGCTAGAGTTTTTTCTTGAATAAGTGTCATATTTTCTGAGTTAACAATGAGAAGTTATTTTTTTGCAAGATTAGGGCGCAATTCCATTTTAAACGATTTTTTGCATCAATAGGTACGTTGTTGGGCTTTAGCCCTTTTTATATATGTCTAAAGAGGGCTAAAGCCCAACAACGTACTTTAATTAATTCCGCTTTTTGGCTGCGGACTGAAGTCCGCACTACAAACGAATCTTACTGCGGTTAATTGATCGGACACGGCTTTGAGGGGGAAAAGTCAATTTGGATTTTGGGATTTGAAAATCCAAAAGCCTTTCGAGTCTAACTAGAGCTTTTCTCTAAAAGATGAGGTATGACTGACAGCTTATATAATACACTAAGAGGGCTAAAGCCCAACAACGTACCTCACCTATCTGAGAAGGGCTATAATCTTGATAAATCAAGACACCACCTACAAAATTTGACTAATCTTTCACTGGCCGCATTGTCGGGAACATTACGGCATCTCGGATGCTTTGAGTATTAGTTAAAAGCATCACCAATCTATCTACGCCGATGCCCATTCCCGCACAATTCGGCATTCCCAAAGATAGCGCTTGGATGAAGTCTTCATCCATGGGATGCGCTTCGTCGTCGCCTGCGTTTTTCTGCGCTAGCTGTTCTTCAAAGCGCTTTCTTTGCTCTTTCGGATCGTTCAATTCTGAGAAGCCGTTCGAGTATTCTGTGCCATTAATAAATAGCTCGAAACGTTCGACAAATCCCGGTTTGCTGCGGTGTCCTTTGGCTAGAGGACTGACTTCGACGGGATAGTCGATGATGAATGTCGGTTGAATTAGTTTGGGAACAACTAATTTGTCAAAAACTGCGTACAAGACGTAGCCTAAACTTTGTTGTTCTAACTTTGACAGATGCAGTTCTAGCTTGCTTGCAGAGCCGATCGCACTTTCCAAGTCCAAACTGTCAAAATCCAGCCCAAACTCGTCTCTGACAGCTTCCACCATCGTTTTAACTTGCCAGTGTTTGCCGCTAAAACCGGGATATTTGTCGCTGTAGTCGAACTTGCGCTCTAAACTGATGGTTTCTCCCTGATTTTCAATTTCCACGACATCTCCAAAGACAGCCGCCGCCGCAAAACACATCACATCTTCGACAACTGTTAAAATGTCGAACACATCTGCATAAGCTTGGTAAACTTCTAAGGAGGTAAACTCGGGATTGTGAGTGCTGTCAATACCCTCATTTCTAAAGGCTTTTCCTAGTTCAAATACTCGCTCAAAACCGCCGCAAATAGCTCTTTTTAAGAACAGTTCCGGTGCCACTCGCAAATATAAGTCTACTTCCAAAGCATTGTGGTGCGTCATGAACGGCTTAGCAGCAGCACCACCGTAAATAGCTTGGAGTGTCGGTGTTTCTATTTCGTAAAAATCTGCTTTCCAGAGATAGGAACGGATGCTTTGAACGATGCGGCTGCGGAGCATGAAACGGTTGAGCGCATCTTGGTTGCTAGCCAAATCCATTTCGCGGTGGCGGCGGCAAACTTCGGGGTCGTTAATGCCGTAATAAGCATCGGGAAATTGGATTGTAGCTTTTGATAAAAGGGTGAATTCCCGCACTAAAATAGAAAGTTCTCCCCGTGGCGTGCGGCAGCCAATACCTTGGACGCCGACAAAATCGCCGATATCAAGCAATTTTTTAATTTGTTCAAAGCTCAAACCGACTTCACCGGTGACGATTGCTTTCTCGATTTTGAGTTGAATTTTGTCTGTGGCGTCTTTTAAATCGATGAAACCAATTTTGCCGCTGTCTCGCTTGGAAATAATCCGGCCTGCTAATCGCAGGGAAATTTCTTCGGGATCGCTTTCTCCATTGGCGAGTTCTTTTCCCGGCTGACTAAATATTTCGCGAACTTGTTGGGCTGTGTGCGATCGCGCGTAGGATTGGCTAGGATACGGTTCTATGCCTTGCGATCGCAGTTCGTCTACTTTTTGACTGCGGACTTCGGCTTCACTCAGAGTCATTACTTATTGCCTGGTTAAAATTACCAATATCTTACATCTTGCACTATTCTCGTGCTGGCGCTTCGGGCGGGCTCGCCTGCTCACCCCACCAGAAAATTCACTCTTTGTGGGACAAGCATCTTGCCTGTTCCTGACCAAGCTGCAAAATGTGAGAAACACTAGACTTTATCATAACCGCGCAACAGGGATGAATTTTTCAAACAACTAAGATACACTTGCGATCGTCAGGCGTGCCTTAACTGTTGACTAACATCTGCGATCGCAACCGCCACATCCGGCGCAGACGTAAATAATCTCACAAAAAAAAACTAAACTCCTTACAGATAAACGGTTTGATTCCCACTCTCAACTGCCAACTGTCAACTGCCAACTGCCAACTGCCAACTGCCAACTGCCAACTACCAACTGTCAAAGCGGGCGAAACCTTAAAAAATTAAGTTGTCTGTCGATCGCAAGTGGTGAGATGATATGTAGTGCAGCCTCACGGCAGTTCCACAGAAACTGAACAGCAGAGACGCGGGCGATCGAACTCGACTCATCGCACCTCTGCCACAATCGACCACACATATCATGTCCGGTCGATCGATCGTACTATTTGGGTCGGGGCGGGTTTACTAAAACTCTGGTTTTCATTGGGGATTATTGGTGAACCCGCCCCTACAAGAATTACGATCGATTGACCCGATATGATATCACACACACTCTCTCTTAACATATAAAAACCAGAATTATGGCTGTTGCAACTCAATCACTCGAAGAACTCTGCATCAACTCTATCCGCTTTCTCGCCATCGATGCGGTAGAAAAAGCAAAATCAGGACACCCGGGACTGCCGATGGGCGCTGCTCCTATGGCCTTCGTGCTGTGGGATCGGTTTATGCGGTTCAACCCCAAAAACCCCAAGTGGTTCAATCGCGATCGCTTCGTCCTCTCGGCCGGACACGGCTGTATGCTACAGTACGCCCTCATGCACTTGACCGGCTACGATAGCGTCAGCCTCGACGACATCAAGCAATTCCGTCAGTGGGAATCCAAAACCCCCGGACACCCAGAAAACTTTGTCACCGAAGGCGTAGAAGTTACTACAGGCCCTCTGGGACAAGGCATTGCTAACGCCGTCGGTTTGGCAATGGCAGAAGCTCACCTCGCTGCCAAGTTTAACAAGCCCGGTAACACCATTGTTGACCACTACACCTATGTCATCATGGGTGACGGCTGCCACATGGAAGGCATTTCCGGCGAAGCTTGTTCCTTGGCTGGACACCTCGGACTCGGCAAATTAATTGCCCTGTACGATGACAATCACATTTCCATTGAAGGCGACACTAGCTTGGCCTTTACTGAAGATGTCGGCAAGCGTTTTGAAGCTTACAACTGGCACGTTATTACAGTAGACAATACTGCTCTAGACAACGATACTAACCTAGAAGCAGTTCACAAAGCTATTGAAGAAGCGAAAAAAGTCACGGACAAACCGTCCATGATTAAAGTCCGCACCATCATTGGTTACGGTTCTCCCAACAAGCGCAATTCTTACAGTTCTCACGGTGCTGCTTTGGGTACCGATGAAGTGAAAGCAACTCGCGATTTCTTGAAGTGGGAATACGCACCGTTTGAAATTCCTAGCGATGCTTTGTCACACTTCCGCAAAGCAGTTGAACGCGGCGCTCAATCTGAGCAAGAATGGAATCAAGCTTTTGCTGATTATAAAGCAAAATATCCCGCAGAAGCAGCGGAATATGAGCGCACCGTTGCTGGCACACTTCCCGAAGGTTGGGATAAAGTTCTCCCGACTTACAAGCCGGAAGATAAGGCAGATTCCAGCCGGAATCATTCTGGAAAATGTTTGAATGCTTTGGCTGCTGTCCTACCTGAATTGATCGGCGGTTCCGCTGACTTGGCATCTTCTAACATGACTTTGCTCAAGGGTGAAAAAGATTTCCAAAAAGGTCAATACGAAGGACGCAATCTGCGGTTTGGTGTGCGGGAACACGCTATGGGCGCGATCGCCAATGGTATGCTCCTCCACGGTGGCTTAATACCTTACTGCGCCACATTCTTGGTATTTGCCGACTATATGCGCGGCGCAATTCGCCTCTCCGCACTCTCCGAAGCCGGAGTCATCTATGTCATGACTCACGACTCCGTAGCCTTGGGCGAAGACGGCCCCACCCACCAACCAGTCGAAACCATCGCTTCCCTGCGCGCCATCCCCAATTTATTGGTAATGCGCCCTGCGGATGGAAACGAAACATCCGGTGCTTACAAGGTGGCAGTTGAAAGCCCCAAACGCCCCACTTTGATGGCTTTGTCTCGTCAAAACTTGCCCAATTTGGCCGGAAGCTCGATCGAAGGAACAGCCAAAGGCGCTTACACTTTGTCAGACGACGGCGGTACTCCCGACATCATTTTGATCGGCACCGGTGGCGAAACATACCTCTGCGTTGATGCCGCTGAAAAATTGCGCGCCGCCGGCAATAAAGTCCGCGTCGTTTCGATGCCTTGCTGGGAATTGTTCGACTTGCAAGATGCCGCTTACCGCGAATCTGTACTACCAAAAGCTGTTACCAAACGGTTAGCAGTTGAAGCAGCTTCTAGCTTCGGCTGGGGACGTTATTTGGGTTCCGAAGGCGACAGCATCAGCATCGACACCTTCGGCGCTTCTGCACCAGGCCCCGTTGCTCTAGAAAAGTTTGGCTACACCGTTGATAATGTCGTAGCTAAGGCTAAAGCGCTGTTGGGTTAATCAATAGCAGCAGCATAATTTTGGATGGGGCGGGCTTGGGGCTCGCCCCTTTTTTTATGGGTGAAGGAAGAAGGAAGACGGAAGAAGGAAGACGGAAGAAGGAAGAAGGAAGACGGAAAAAGATAAAACTTCAACCCGCGGAGGCGGGTTTTGTTTGTGTAGCCGCGAATGACCTTCGCCCGGTCTTCTGTAGATTTTTGAATTTTGAGATAACTTATAAGTTATTGGGTTAAATTTTCCATTCCCCATTACCCATTCCCAATTACCAATTACCAATTCCCAATTCCCAATTCCCGATTCCCCATTACCCATTTCTTTATCATGTGGACTGTTTTAAATAACCTCTTATTCATCGGGAATTACATTCCTCACGGCCACTGTTACCTTTGGCAGCGAGAGCTTGTCGCGCTGCATATAGTGTCAGACTCGATAATTGCCCTGGCATACTATTCAATACCCCTATCCCTAATTTATTTTATCAGTCAGCGAAAAGACTTGCCATTTCGCAACATTTTTTGGCTGTTTGCCGCCTTTATTATCTCCTGCGGTACTACTCATGTAATGGAAGTTTGGACGCTTTGGCATCCTGTTTATTGGGTTTCTGGCTGTCTAAAAATGATTACCGCCGCGATTTCTGCTTACACGGCTTTTGCATTAATTCCTTTAGTTCCCCAAGCATTAACTCTCCTGAGTCCAACTCAATTAGGGATGATCGATCGCATACTGCAACAAGAAATCATCGAACGCCGAGAAACAGAAGCTCGCTATCAAACCTTAACTGAAGCTTCGCCGGTGGGAATATTTTATGCAGACGCTATAGGAGATTGCTTGTATGTCAACGAGCGCTGGTGTCAAATTTCGGGAATGGGCTGCGATGAAGCTTTGGGTAAAGGGTGGTTCCAAGGCATTCATCCAGACGACCGCCAGCGGGTTTTTGACCAATGGTACAGCGCCGCTGCCGAGAAATTGCCGTTTAAATCTGAGTACCGCTTTCAAGGCATCGATCGCACTAAAATCAGTTGGGTATTCGGTCAAGCTGTCGGTCAAGTCGGAGAAAATGGGAAGGTTAAAAGTTATGTTGCTACTATTACTGATATTACAGAACGCAAGCAGGTAGAAGAAGAAAATCGACTGCTCAATGAAACTCTGGAGCGTCGAGTAGTCGCTCGCACTGCTCAAATTGAAATTTACAACCACAAATTGCAAAAAGAAATCGCCTACAGACAAAAAATTGCGTTCACTTTGTTAGAATTGACGCAACTGCAAAATGCAATTCTTAATAGCCCTAACTACACAATTATTTCTACCGAACCAGACGGTACGATTAAAACATTTAATCTGGCAGCCCAGAAACTTTTAGGCTATTCCTCCGAAGAAGTGGTGGGAAAATTTACGCTAGCAATCATTCACGATCCTGTGGAGGTCGGTAAAAGAGCAGAAATTCTTTCTCAAGAATTGGGAGTAAAAATAGAGCCTGGGTTTGAGGTTTTTGTTGCCTGGGCGCGTCGGGGAATAGCTGACGAAAATGAATGGAGTTACATTCGCAAAGATGGTTCGCGGTTTCCGGTACTGCTGTCTGTGACTGCCTTATTTGACAACAACGGAAATATTAACGGTTTTTTGGGTATCGGTCAGGATATTAGCGATCGCAAACAAGCTGAAAAAGATTTCCGCGACCTCACCATTGCCCTGCAAAATGCCGTGGAAGGCATTTCGCGACTGGACATTGAGGGACGCTACGTCAATGCTAACCGAGCTTACGCTCATACCTGCGGTTACGAACCCGAAGAAATGGTCGGTATGGAATGGATACTCACCGTACATCCTGATGATATTGAGATGCTAATCTCAGCTTATGAGGAGATGCTAATTTCTGGCAAAGTAGACGTGGAAGCTAGAGGAGTCCGGAAAAATGGAACGTTTTTTTACAAGCAAATAACTCTGGTAAAAGCTTGCGACGCCCAAGGGACATTTAACGGTCACCACTGTTTCATGAAAGATATCACCGATCGCAAACTAACTGAAACAGCTTTGCAGGAAAGCGAATTCAAGTACAGACAAATAGTTGAATTAGCAGAAGAAGGTATTTGGGTAATTGACAGCAATTCCCTCACGACTTATGTCAATCACGCAATGGCACGAATGCTTGGCTATAGTGAAGTAGAAATGTTAGGTAGACCGCTTTTGGATTTCACGGACGAACCGGAAAGAACATCAAATCTCTATCCTGTGGATTGGCGCCAGCAAGCTATTGGTGAAAAACGTGAAGTACAACTAAAAACTAAGGAGGGTAAAGATGTTTGGACTTATATTTCTACCAGTCCAGTATTCGACAATCTGGGGAATATGCTGTCTTGTTGTGCGTTGGTTTACAACATTACAGGCCGCAAAGAAGCAGAGGAGCAAATGCTGCAACTTACAGAAGATTTGAAGCGTTCTAACGAGGAACTAGAACAATTTGCTTATGTGGCTTCCCACGATTTGCAAGAACCGCTCCGAGCCGTTACCAGTTACACTCAATTACTCGCCCAGCGCTATCAAGAAAATTTGGACGATCGCGCCGATAAGTATATTAATTATATTGTTGACGGCGCGACCAGAATGCAACAATTGATTAATGATTTGTTGGCGTATTCGCGACTGGGAACGAGGGGTCAGGAGTTTGAGCCAGCCGACTGCAATGCTGCTGTCAAGCAAAGTTTGTGCAATTTGCAAATTGCGATCGCCGAAACAAAAGCTGTCATCACCTGCGACGCGATGCCAACGGTGATGGCAGATGAATCTCAACTGGTGCAATTATTCCAAAATTTGATCGCCAACGGCATCAAATTTTGCCGCGAAGACATCCCGTTCATTCAGATCGCAGCCCAAAGGCAAGAGGGCGAATGGCTGTTCAGCGTCCGCGATCGTGGCATTGGCATCGATCCTGAGTATGCCGATCGCATTTTTATCATTTTTCAACGCCTGCACGGACGCCGCGAATATTCCGGTACTGGCATAGGTTTGGCGATGTGCAAGCGCATTGTGGAACGCCATGGCGGGCGGATATGGGTGGAATCTCAGGAGGGAAAAGGAGCGACTTTTTACTTCACTATTCCTATAATTAATAGCTGAAGGGTCAAAGTTCAATTTTTTTTTCCTCTAATCAAAAGGATACGCCAGTTATGAGCGATCGAAGCACTGTTAGACCCGTTGAGATTCTGCTGATTGAGGATTCGCCCAGCGACGCCGATTTGGCAATAGAAGCCTTCGGTCAGGGTAAAATATTGAATAACTTACATTTTGTGGAGGATGGAGTTGAAGCAATCAAGTTTTTACACAAAACAGCACCCTACCTGGGCGTACCCCGTCCTGATTTAATTTTGCTGGATTTGAATCTGCCCAAAAAAAGTGGCGTTGAAGTGCTAGAAGAAATTAAAACTGACCCTAATTTAAAATTAATTCCTGTAGTGATTCTCACCACTTCAGCAGCTCCGGAGGATATTGCCAAGTCCTACTCGCTCCACGCCAACTGTTACATAACTAAGCCTGTAGACTTCGTACAATTTACTAAAGTAGTCAGGTTAATTGAGGAATTCTGGCTCGCAGTCGTCAAACTTCCTCTAAATTAAACAACAGATACTTTGCTGATGGCCAATAGAAAATTTTTTCAACTTTTTGAAATTCGGTATAGGAGGATTCACCCAGCAGTCCTGATATCGGTAAAAAATGCAAATGTAGGCTAACTGCAAACCCCAGAGCCATTTCTCATGCCAGAATCGCAAATAGTATCACTTGGCTAGAAAAAGTCTGGCAAAAAGCATTTTTTTCACAAGTGGCATAAGAGTGGAAGATGGAGTTTGATACTCCCCATGCCTAAAGGCGAGGGGATTCTTGAAGAAACCATAATCGGATCTACAAAGGCGCTATCAATTCGCCGCTACTCGCTCAACTTGAATTTCTTCAAGCATTGCGTATACTTTAGTTTTTTTTGCTTTCAGAGTCCATCACTAGCCAAAAGTTACGGTACGCTCAACAACCAGCCTTTTGTTTGCCCTTTAACTATTCCGAATCAAGTCGGATATGTCCGTTGCCGGGATTGCACCGTACTAGGTTGTTTCAACACGTAGATGGTTATTCCTACTCAATCTTCTTAATCATAACATCAATTTTCGATATGTTTCATTGATCGATAGTTCGGACAGTTTTTTAACGACTCTGTAAGCGTTACAGACTAAGCCCTGGCATTTTTAATGATTTTTTGAAACGAGCGGGCTAGACTTAAAGATTGAAAAAATAGTCAGCCCTATAGCCATCAAGGGTTTGAGATACTCGATCAGATCTAAAACTGTCCTTCGTATTGATTGATGTATGTAAAGAAATATTGAAGGCGGTTGAAACCGCTACCGACTTGGATCCGTGTCGTTAGCCCGGGGCTTGCGTTTCGCTCTTCGGTCAGCAAGGATTTTTTTCCAGCCAGAAAGTTTGTAGTGGGCGTACCCCGTCTTGATTGCATTATGCTTGACTTGAATTTGGCTAAATAAAGTGGTTTGGAAGTGTTACCAAATAATAATTTTCAAGTTGCAAATGGCAGGGTCAAGAAAAAAAGTTTAAGCTGAGATTGATACGCCGTGAAAATGTTACAGCCAAAAACCTCTAAGCTATGTGGATTAAGATTCTGTTAATAGAAGACAATCCCGCTGATGCTGATTTGCTTGCAGAACTTTTAGAAGTATCTGGGGGCGTTCAGTGGGAACTCGTGTCTGTTGAGTTCCTGCATGAGGCGATCGCCCAACTGTCCAAACAACACTTTGATATAGTATTGCTCGACCTTTCTTTACCCGACAGCCGCGGTTTGGAAACCCTAACTCGCCTGCGAGAAGTTGCTCCCGATACAGCAATGGTGGTAATGACAGGCTTGGACGATGAGGCGATCGCCCTGGAATCAGTTCGCTTGGGAGCTCAAGATTACATTGTTAAAGGTCAAATTACTACTCCATTATTAGTGCGGACTATCCGCTACGCGATCGAACGATCGCAAACATTCCAAATGCTGCGGGAAAGCGAGCGACGTTTTCGGGCGATTTTTGACTCTTCGTTTCAACTCACCAAGCTGCTGACTCCCGAAGGAGTCGTGCTGGAAGTCAACGAGACAGCCCTCGATTTTGCCGGAGTGCGATCGCAAGATATAGTCGGCCGCCCGATTTGGCAAATGGTGATTTGGCCTCAAACCCGAAATTTTTCCGAACAACTGCAATTTGCGATCGCCAAAGCCAGCCGCGGCGAGTTTTTCCGCAGCGAAATCGACTTGGTAGGCAAAAACGGCCAAATTGTCACAGTTGATTTCTCACTCAAACCTGTTAAAAATGAGACAGGACAAGTTTTGCTACTCATTGCTGAAGCCCGCGACATTAGCGATCGCAAACGCGCAGAAGCTGAAATTCTCAAAGCCCTCGCACGAGAAAAAGAACTTTCCGAACTGCGAGCCAAATTTGTCACCATGGTTTCCCACGAATTCCGCACCCCCCTGACAACCATCCAATTTTCCGCTGGATTGCTCCAAGATTACAGCGCTAAGTGGTCAGAAGAAAAAAAATCTACTCATTTTGTGCGGATTCAACTAGCCATCAAACGCATGACAGAGTTATTAGAAGATATCCTCGTAATTGGCAAAATAGAAGCAAACACCTTACCATTTCAACCGATTTCCTTAAACCTCGAAAAATTTTGCCGTCAACTCGTAGAAGAACAGCAGCTCAACGATAGCAACCAACATCCGATCGCCTTTATACATGAAGGCGGCAACTGCGACGCTCAAATGGATGAAAAACTGCTGCGGCAAATGTTGGGAAACGTCCTCTCAAATGCCATCAAATATTCCCCCGCCGGCAGTTCAGTTTCCTTGAGACTAAATTGTCAAAACGGCAAAGCTGTTTTCCAGGTTCAAGACCAGGGCATCGGGATTCCCCAAACCGATATAGAGCGGATCTTAGAAACTTTTTACCGAGCTACAAATGTCGGCACTATTTCAGGAACAGGTCTCGGTTTAGCAATTGTGAAAAGAGCCGTGGAACTTCACGGCGGCAAACTGGCGATCGAGAGTCAAGAAGGAAAAAGCACAACTTTCACTATTACCTTACCTTTAATTTGTGCTAGCCAATAAGCTGCTGCGCCAGAGAGAGAGAGTGCGAGAGGGGAAGACGAGTTGATTAATGTTAATAGTTCATTCAAATATATAGCGGTTCTCATAAAGACGAGGTATGTCACATTCTGCTACGATCGTCGGATTGATAACACACACGCGCCCAGAGCCTCTTTACCGGAGTTTAACCTCAGAAAGCTTGGAAGCATCTCAGTTTTGGAAAAAGCATTTTTTTTACAGTGCGAGCTCCCGACAGCACTACAAATACAGAACTGAGATGCTCCCGAAAGCTTATAGGAAAGAAACTATCGATTACCAATTACCCATTACCAATTACCCATTACCAGACATACATCATTTTTTGGATAAAGGTTATACAATTTAAATGCAGTACAGCTTCACGACTAAATTATCAACTATAAGTATCCGCCACTTAACGCTCAGTTAACAACACAAACAAACAAATTTGTCAAGTATCCTCACACAGATTTTTTGCAACAACTACTAACGAAAAGGAGCAATAACCGTGGCAAAGATTTTAGTAATAGAAGACGAAGAATCGATTAGAGAAAACATTTTAGAGTTACTGGAAGCCGAGAATTTTGAAGGCATTGGAGCGAACGACGGTAAAGTCGGTATCAAATTGGCGATCGCACAAATCCCCGATTTAATTTTGTGCGACATGATGATGCCGGAAATTGACGGTCACGGCGTCCTCAAAGCTTTGCGTTCCGACCCCATAACTGCCACAATTCCGTTTATTTTCCTCACAGCCAAAGCCGATAAAAGTGACATTCGCACTGGCATGGAAATGGGAGCAGACGATTACATTACTAAACCTTGTACGCCACAAGAACTGCTAAAAGCAATTGCTATTCGACTTGATAAACAGAAAACAATTAGCAAGCAATCTCAAAAAACCCTAGACGAATTACGCATTAATATTAGTATGTCGCTCCCCCACGAATTGCGGACTCCTTTGAATGCTATTCTGGGCTTTTCCGAGTTAATTTTGTCAGAATATCAGGTGTTCGAGGATTCAGACATCTTAGAAATGATCGGTCAAATTAACACTTCAGGTCATCGCTTATATCGGCTGATTCAGAACTTTTTGCTGTATGCAGAACTTGAGATAGCAGGCACAAATCCCGAACTGCTAAAAGAAATGCGCTGTAGCCAATTTAGCTGCGTACAATCTTTGCTCACTCAAAAAGCGCTCCAGCAAGCGAAACAGGTGAATAGAACAGATGATTTAAAATTAAATTTGCAGGATGCGTCGGTAGCTATTGATTCTATGAGACTTACAAAAATTGTTGAGGAACTGCTGGACAATGCCTTCAAATTTTCTTTAGAAGGAACGCCAGTTTTATTAAGCACTTTCGTGGAAAATGAGACTTTTATTCTGTCTGTCAAAGACCAAGGCCGCGGCATGACTCCCGATCAGATTGCACAGCTAGAAGCTTACAGGCAGTTCGATCGCAAACTTTACCAACAACCAGGTTTGGGATTGGGCTTGGCCATTGTTCAACGCCTAGCAGAATTGCACGGAGGAAAATTTAAAATAGAAAGTTTGCCACAGCAAGAAACAATAGTTTCCGTTTCCCTGCCAATCTAAACAATTTTAGATTTTAGATTTTATATTTTAGATTTTAGACTTGGGGATGATTTACTAAATCGGGGTTGGGATCTTCCCTAAAGTTACATTATTTTGGGAAAAAGTAAACCAGAATTATGGTATTCTAGATTAAAATTGCATATTTAAATCTAGAATACCCATCTCCCCCTCTCCCGGGAGCATCTCAGTTTTGTATTTATAGTGCGAGCACGCAAGAGCTCGCGTATTGTACAATACGCGAACTCTTGCGTGCTCGCACTCAAAGAAAAAATGCTTTTTATAAAAATGATATGCTCCCCATTCTTCCCCTCTCCCCCTCTCGAACATAACAGACAATCTCTCGGGCAAACAAAGCTTATGCAGGAGCGATCGCCCGTTTCACACATCGGTGCATATAAATTTGAGCTACCTTATCCCCAGGATTGACTTGCAAGCACGCCGAAAACAATCTTGTAGCTTCGAGAAATTTGTCACTATTGTAGAAAACCAAACCTTGCTCAAACATTGTCTTTGTATCTAACTTTTTCTGCCGCAACTCGGGCGGATCGGCCGTAAATATTTCATAAACCGTTACCATGCGCGATTTGCCTTTGACTGTAACGCGATCGATCAACCTAAAATCATAAACATCATTTAACTGTACAAAAGTATTGTGAGTAATTAACATCGAAACTCCATACTCTTTCGTCAAACTTTCCACGCGAGAAGCTAAATTAACCGCATCGCTAATCACCGTGCTATCCATCCGATTTTGCCCCCCCACCGTGCCTAACATCAAAGAACCCGTATTGATGCCAATGCCAATTTGTAGCGGCGCGCGATCGGGCCGACTGCGACTCATATTATACTCGTTAAGCTGCTGTAGCATGGCAATTCCAGCTTTCACCGCATCGTCCGCACTGCCATTAAACAGCGCCATAATTGCATCGCCAATGTATTTATCAATAAACCCAAAATTTTCAGTAATTGCAGGCTCCATCCGCGACAAATAAGCATTAATAAATTGAAAATTTTCTTCAGGACTCATCTGTTCTGAAAGAGCCGTGAAATTCCGAATATCTGAAAACAACACCGACATTTCTTTCTGCACCTGATCGCCTAATTTTACATCCAGAATACTTTCATATCCCAGAAAGTGTAGAAATTGGTGCGGCACAAACCGCCCGTAAGCATCTGTTAATTTTTCTTCCGCTGCTAAAGCCTTTTGCAGCTCATCTGTGAAGTTGCGGCGCTCGGTTTCTACCTCTTGACGCTCTGTGATATCTTGAAAAACTGCGATCGCGTAAACAATGTTTTTCCGTTCGTCGTAGATTGGAGTCGCCCAAATCTCGATCGGCACAATCCTCTCCGGGCGGTGAATTTCTGCATCATCAGAGTGCACCACTTCCCCCCCCAGCGCCCGCACAATCGGTTGTCTCTCGCTTGGATACAGCTCATTAGTTCCGGCGCAGTAAGTTTGATAAACTTCCGGCAAAGTGCTAGGAATAACATCAGAAACCAAGCCTTTGCCAAGTATTTTCTCAGCCCAAGAATTCATGTAACAAGGTTTCCCAATACCATCAACCACAAATATACCCACCGGCACCGCTTCCAGCAATTGAGTCAGCCGATTTTCGCTTTCTAACAGTGCTTCATTGAACTTTTCTTCAGCTATCAAAGCTTTTTCCAAATCATTCGTAAACTTCAGGCGTTCCGCATCTACAAGTCTTCGCAAAGTAATATCCTCAGCAAAACCCTGGTAGTAAAGCAGTTCACCCCTAGCATCAAAAACAGTACGTGCATCCTCAGAAATCCAGATAATACTGCCATCTCGGCGGTAAACTTCCGACTCAAACTCAGACACAGTACCGTACTGTTCCATCAACGCAAAAAACTCTTGACGGCGGTGCGGTTGCACGTACAATTGCCGCTGAATCTCATTAACACTTGCCATCAATTCTTCAGGGGAATCATAGCCGTAAATTTGAGCGAGAGCAGGATTAGCGCTAATCAAAGTTCCGTCAGGTGCAGTCTGAAAAATACCTTCGAGAGCATTTTCAAATATCCGGCGATACTTCTCTTCAGCTTGCACCAGCGCTGCTTCAGCTTGCTTGCGTTCCGTAATATCAGTAAAAGCAATAATCCCGTAGCAAATATCCCCGAGAGAATCATAAATAGGAGTCGCCCAACTCTCCACCGGAATAACCTTATTACCAGTCCGAATTTCCACACCCTCAGTCCGCACACTTTCGCCCCGCAGCGCCTGCATAATTGGCAATTCTTCCACAGGACATCTCTGATTAGTTCCGGCTTTATAGAATTGATAAATTGCTGCTTTCTGCTCCGAATTAATATGGGGTACAGTGCCTTTCCCAAATACATCCCGCGCCTTTTGATTAGCATAAAAAGATTGACCGTTCGCATCAAGCACGCACACGCCCAACGGCATCGCTTCCAGGTATTGCGTCAACCGACTTTCGTTTTCGTGGAGTTTAGCAATCAGCATCGCCTGCTTGCGGTTTAATCTTGCCAACTCCTGATTCATTTCCTGAAGTTCTATTTGTTTTTCAGCTAATTGTTTATCTTGAAAATATCTGTAGATTGCCTCAGTAACAGTTAATTTTAAATCATCGGTTTGCCAAGGCTTAGGTATGTATCGGTACAATTTAGCATAATTAATAGCATTGGCTACCGCCTCCAAATTAGCCTGCCCCGTCAGCATAATCTTGAGAGTTCTCGGCGAGATGGCATGAACGCTTCTCAATAGCTCGTCTCCTTTCATATTCGGCATGATATGATCGGAAATAATCAAAGGAACTTCATACTGTTCTGCTAAAAGTTCAGACAGCAATTCCAAAGCTTCTTCGCCGCTTTGGGCAGTTTCAATTAAATATTTATCTTCAAAGGCTTTTAGCAGGTCTATTTCCAGACTATCGAGTATAGTCTGCTCATCATCCACACAAATAATCACAGGTTTTTTCATAACTTTGCTAGACCAGACTTAATCGCTTCAATTAATTCTTGATTTTGCCAAGGTTTTTGTATAAAAGCATGAAGATTGGCTTGAGATTTTGTGCGTTCAATTGCTTCTTTGTCCGCTTGTCCTGTCAGCATAACTGTCACAATCTGCGGATATTTTTGATGAATTTTAATCAGCAACTCATCTCCTTTCATTCCAGGCATCAACCAATCAGAGACAATAACTAGAATGTTAACCTCATCTTCACACAGCTCTTCAATAATCTCCAGTGCTTCGGCAGCACTTTCAGCAAATTCGCAAAGATATTTACCCTTAAATGCCTGTTGCAGTTCAATTTCCAGACTTTCCAACACCGCTACTTCATCGTCAACACACAAAATTGCTGGTTTAGACATCGCTAGTTTCCTCCTTTCGTCTGGCAGGGTGAACCCGGATGGGCAGCACGCCGTTTTCCAAATTCTACATTCCGCGCGCCTAGACTGCAAATTTTTAGCCCCAGATTTCAGTCTGGTGTTTTACCTACTCAATTAAATTAATCGGCAAAGACACTGTAAATGCAGTTTGACCGGGCACTGACTCCACATCAATTGTACCCTGATGTTTTTTAATGATTTTTTTGACAATATCCAATCCTAATCCGCTGCCTTCTCCCGCTGGTTTGGTCGTAAAAAACGGCTCAAAAATTTTCGGCAAAATCTCCGGTGAAATTCCAGCGCCACTGTCGGTAATTTTTACGGCAAAGTTGGTATCTTGCTGCAAGGCGTCAATTGTTAAAGTTCCTTGATTGTCCATCGCTTGTAAGGCATTGTGAATTAAATTTGTCCAAACTTGATTGAGTTCGTCTGGATAACACAATACCGGAGGCAATTGAGCTTGATAGTTTCTGACGATTTCTACACCTTGTTTTAGCTGGTTCTGATAAAGAGTTAATACAGTTTCAATTCCATCAGTGATATTCACTTCTAGTTTATCCCCATGCACATCGTAACGCGCATAATTTTTGAGAGCAAAAACGACTTTTGCAGCGCGTTCTGTAGCGGTAGCGATGGTTCTGGCGCTTTTTTGAATACTAGCAAAATCGTAGGCGGTTTTGATAATATTTTCGCTGTCAGGGTCTTTGAGCAACGGCACGAATTCTTGCACATTTCCTTGCAATCCGATATTGACTAAAATGCTAGCAAGGCTGTCAGCATTATCAATCCCTTCCGCATCTAGTTGCTGCTTCACGCCTCTTTTAAATTCCCGTTTTTCTCGCGTAGATAAAGAGTAAGTTTGTTGGCGGGAACTGTACATTAAACTCAAAAAATCATGCTGGCGTTCGGCAGACAGTTCTTTAAAAAAAACTGGCAAACTGTCGAGATTGTTATCCAAAAAGCCGGTAATATTCCCAATAGACGATCGAATCGCCCCTAGCGGCGTATTAATTTCGTGAGCAATGCCTGCAATCAGTTGCCCTAAGGCAGCCATTTTTTCCGATTGAACTAATTGCTCCTGAGTTGCTTGCAGTTGCTCTAAAGTGATTGTCAGTTCATCGTTTTTCTGTTTGAGTTTTTTTTGCAACTGGCACATTGCTAAATGGGTTTCTACTCTAACTAGCACCTCTTCCATCTGAAAGGGTTTGGTAATATAATCTACTCCGCCTACAGCAAAAGCTTTAACCTTATCTAGTACGTCATTTATCGCGCTGATAAAAATCACCGGAATGTCGCGAGTGCGTTCATCAGCTTTGATTTTTTCGCAAACTTCATACCCGTTCATTTCGGGCATCATAATATCCAGCAAAATCAAATCGGGAGGCATACCTTGTGCGGCCGAAAGTGCTAACTCGCCGCTCGGTACGGGGCGGACTTTATAGCCCTTGCCATTCAAAATTCCGGCTAGCAGTCGCAAATTCGCTGGGGTATCGTCCACTACTAAAATATTACCGGGAGGGGTACTAGGAATGTCATTATTCATGTGAGCTTGCTTGAGAGATTAACTTTAAAACTTTGTCGTACTCGAAATTTTCTATACAATTGGCGATCGCAGCAGCAGTTACTGTATCCTTTAATCTAATTTGGTCGATCGAACTCTCAATGAAATCCATATCCACTTTTAGTATGGCCAGCTTTAAATCAGCTACCAGCGACTCAGGCAATTTAAGGAAGTCAGCCGCAGTCATTTCGCGATCGCGCTCTTTGACTGCCGATGAGTTAGCTTGCCCCGGATCTTCATAAATATAGCGTACTCCGATATGTTTGTGCATAGCATCGAAAATATCGGCTTCCCGGAAAGGTTTCCGCATAAAAGCATCGCAGCCCGCCGACAAAATTACAGCCCGTTCTTCCTCCAAAACGCTCGCAGTCAGCGCAATAATAGCAGTAGCTTGACCTTTAATAGTGCCTTTAATGTATTGTGTTGCTTCGTAGCCGTCCATCACGGGCATTCTCATGTCCATCCAAATTAAATGCGGCTCCCAATTGTCCCAAATCTCAATAGCTTCTTGACCGTTAGTAGCTTCTTTCAGTTCAAAACCCAGAGGATTGAGAAGCTTAATCAACAGTTGGCGGTTGAGCAGTTTATCATCTACTATCAAAATTCGATAGGGGTGTTGGTTGGGTTCCAAGGCAATCACATTGCGAGTTTGTTTTGGGATAGAAATATCAGCCGCCTCCACCGCAATAACTTGAATATCAAACTGAAAATTAGTGCCCTTCCCAACAGCAGAATTGACGCTGATTTCGCCACCCATTAATTCCACAAATTTGCGGCTGATTGGCAATCCCAAGCCTGTACCTTCTTGGGAATCTTTGCCTGTCTGGGTTTGCACGAAAGCTTCAAAAAGATTGTCTAATTCATTGGCAGCAATACCTGGGCCAGTATCTTCGACTTCAAAATGAATAAAGAAGGATGAGGCAGAAGTTGAACCGTCATTGTGGCTTTTATAACTCGCATTTTCTGACAAAGTTAAATGTGGAGATTTAATGTTATTACTGACCTCAATTCCTGTATTTTTGTAGGTTTTTGATACAAGATTATTTACTGATTTTTTCTCTCGGTCTTGGCTGATTAAATGCTTGCTAGCTCTGACACAAACACCGCCATATTCTGTGAATTTAAGAGCGTTATTTAGCAAATTAATTAATATTTGCCGCAATTTTAACTCGTCAGTTTCTACGTATTGCGGTAAGTCGGGACTGCGATCGAAAACTAACTGCAAATGCTTGTCGTCTGCTTTGAGTTGAAACATATCGTCCAAGTCGTGTAGCAGGCGATAGAGGTCGAATTTTTTGGGATTGAGGGTGGTGCGCCCCGATTCAATTTTAGATAAATCGAGCACGTTATTAATCAGGGTGAGCAGGTGTTCTCCGCTGCTGCTAATTATGCTAAGATTTTCTTGGTGTTCTCGGGATAGGGTTTGGCTGCGAGTCATCAGTTGGGAAAAGCCGAGAATTGCATTGAGGGGCGATCGCAATTCGTGACTCATGTTAGCCAGAAAGGCACTTTTAGCTTGATTGGCTACTTCCGCCTTGTCCTTGGCTACAGCCAATTCGGCAGTCCGCTCTTGCACTCGGTGTTCTAAAGTTGCAAAAGATTGTTGCAGTTGTTGAGCCATGCTGTTAAATGACTTGGCTAATTCTCCCAATTCGTCGGAACGTTCGCTTTCTACTGTGGTGTCCCATTCGCCTTTAGCAATATTTTTAGCTGCTGTATTTAAGCGCAAAATTGGATTTGTCACCCACCGAGAAGTCTGAATGCCGATAACTACAGCTATGGCTAAAGCTGCCAAACAAAGCCAAATTGTCATGCGAGTATTGGCATCGATTTGTTCGGTGAAATCTGCTTCAGGAACAACTACCACAATCAGCCAGTCCAAACCTTTGCCGTCTTGGAAAGGTAGGACTTTTACAAATTGTCGCTTGCCGTCTATTTCAAAATTTAAGATATAGGAAGTTTTAATTTCCTTTAATTCCCGAAAACGAGCTGCTACATATTTAGCTGTAGCTTGAGTCGAGGGGTCAACACTCTCTTCTGCTTTAAACAGTTCTTTTTTATTATCTTTGGTACGGAATGGTTGTTCGGCTGTTGAAGTTGCGAGTAACGTACCATTTCTTTCGACAATAAATGCTTGACCGGATTTGCCGATCTTGAGACTGTTTAAAAATATTCCAATATGGTCGAGACGCAAAGCAGCAATTAATACTCCTTCTAGCTGGTTGTTATCGTATACAGGTTGGAGTGCGCTGAGTATTAATGTTGGTTCAAGAAACGAAATATAAACTGAGCTCCAAGTTGGTTTGCCGACATTAGCTGCATTTTGGTACGAAGGATGTTCGCGGATGTCAAATTTTTTGACCATTGCTGCTACGGTAGTGCGATCGCCTGTATTGTTAGTATTGTATGAATAAAAATCAAAGCCAGTAGATTTGCCTGACATATTAATCATGAGAGGGCCAGTTGAGAGTTTTTCTCCGGTTCTATAGTCTCCCTTGTTGTTAGCAATAGATGTAAAATTTATATAAGGATATAATTGTACTTGTCGCCAAAGATATTTCTCCCAATCTGATAAATTTTCCATGTTTAACAAGCCCAGTTTGACAGTATCGAGCTTGCTTTGATTGATTTGATGGGGAGTAGTCAGGTAAACTTGCAGGTTTTGCTCGACACGCAAACTCACCTCGCTCATTAACTGAGTGGCAAGATTATTAACTGCTTTTTGTCCGTTTCTAAAGGAGAGATATCCTACGAGTCCCACGGCTGCGACGATTTGCAGCACAAATGGAACTATGAGAACAGTTCTCAGCGATAATTTATCTAACATTTTATCAATCATAAGATTCAGAGGTTTGGTGAACTTAGCCTAGAACCGTTCTTGGAGAGCTTATCTTAACAGCAGCGCCATCTACTACCTACTAGCTAGAGGAAATTGATGCGGGCTGTATTAGCTGTGGTAGACGCTGAACCGCGATCGAATGTGAGCCTAATCTTTGCTTAGATTAAAGTATATTATTTTACCCATTGTCCTATTATTTTGAGGATAATTGTCAAAATTTGCCGTCTCAGGCTGCGAGAAGTGCCTGATACACGATACGCGCGGGCGAGTAGAACCCGCATCGGCCCAGCGGTTTGGAGAGGGTCGATCGAATTTGCTCGATCGACTAGCCATTTTCGACAAGACGTGTTATACTCGAAAAAGTCGAGGGCACGTAGCTCAGTGGATAGAGCATCAGGTTCCGGTCCTGAGGGTCGGGGGTTCAAATCCCTCCGTGCTCACTGAAATTAATAAAAAGATCGATCGTTCGCGATCGATCTTTTTTATGACCAATGTTCAACAGTTGACAGTTGACAGTTGACAGTTGACAGTTGACAGTTGGAGAGCGACCTCTACCCAGAAGGATGAGGATTGGAGTAATGAATAGTCTGATTTTAATTTCTCCCGGGCTTGGGGCTTTCAATCAATTATTTCTGGTAAAGGAGTTCTGGCTGTGCGGGCGATTTCAGAACACAGCAGCGCGCACCGCACACCCTACAACAGACTGCCGATTGTCAAATATCGTCATCGTTTTGACCTTGCACGCCCTGGAGAATCCGCGATAACTCACTCTTCTCATTAACCGAAATCCGAGTTGGAGAACCGCTGATTATCCGTTCGTAGCCACGGAACGAATCTTTAATTTGTGGGCCTCTTTCAGTAATCGTGTATTCTCGAATTCCTTTGTCGTGCCACGAACCGCGCATCTTAAACACATTAATTGCCCGCGACATTTCGCCTCGAATCTCTACATACTGAAGCATGATAATCGTGTCAGTAATTGTAGAAATATGGGAGTCCGTAATCGAATGAGAACCCATAAACTGGTCGCTGGTATTCGTAAAAAAGCCGGTGATTTCTTCCTGCTTCGCAAAACCAGTCACCCCAATCACAAATTGTCTGAAAGCATTATTGCTGACACCCCTAGCTAGGGCTGAAAGCGAGTCTATGGCAATTCGAGAAGGTTTGAACTCAGCAATTTCTGATTTAATCGTCTGCAAGTGGTCTTCCAAGCCCGCAGATTCGGGGTAAGTACACAGCAGCTTCAGCAGTCCTTTGTGTTCCATTTCCTCAAAATCAATGCCCCAAGAATAAGCATTGCGGAACAACTGAGCTCGCGACTCTTCATAGGCAAAAAGTAGTGCCCGATTGCCGTTCATACAAGCATTCTGCAAGAACTTGCTTACCAACAGCGTTTTGCCGGTTCCCGTCGCACCGGTAGCCAAAATAATCGAGTCTTTAAAGAAACCGCCGCCGCACATCTCGTCGAGAGTTTTATCGCCGGAAGAAACCCGCACGTTAGAAGACTTTTGAGTTAATCGCATGGCCCCCAAGGGGAAAATATTAATACCATCATTGGTCATAGTAAAAGGATATTCACCCTTCATGTGAGTTGTACCGCGCAACTTCAAAATTTCGATGGTGCGGCGGCGGCGTTCGCCTTCCAAGACGTTGCGAACAATCACGACATTATCCGACACAAACTCTTCCACTCCAAACCGCGCCACCGGGCCGTATTCTTCAACCCGTTCGGTAGTCATAACTGTAGTTGCGCCTACTTGTTTGAGGCGCGCAACTAAGCGAAAGATTTCTCGGCGCACCACAGATGCAGCTTCGTACTGCTGAAATACGGCTGTTACTGAATCTATAGAAACGCGCTTGGCTTTGTACTTGCGAATGGCGTACTGAATTCGCTCGATTAAAGCAGATAAATCAAAGTTTCCCACAATATCCTGACCTTCTGGATCGGGGGAAGCATCTAAAATAAATAGCTTGCCTTCATCTATTAGCCGTGCCAAATCCCAACCGAAACTGCAAGCATTTTTAATAATATCTGTCGGAGATTCTTCAAAAGTTACGAGGACTCCAGGTTCGTCAAAATGGATGATTCCGTTATATATAAATTGTACGGCAAATAAAGTTTTTCCCGTTCCTGACGTGCCGCTGACTAGGGTGGTTCTGCCGATCGGCATTCCGCCGTGACTGATGTCATCGAAACCCTCAATCATCGTGCGAATCTTTTCAACGCCTGCCGTTACCAATCCTTCTGGTTGCACCGTTTGACTAATTTCATTCATGTCGATTTTTGTCAACTCTCAGTATTCTTTATTTCTCACTCATTAACCCAGCCCATGAGTCTTTATACCCAGCTTGTAATTTGGGTTCTTGCTCAATAACTAATGACTGCTGACTGCGGATCAATGACTGTCTTCTGATTATCTTATGAATTCAGGTCTTCTTCGCGAAGTTCTTCATAGAGCAAATCTAATCCTATCAGAACTTTCTCACGATCGGACAAATCGCCGATAATTTTTCGCACCGGCGGCGGCAGGATTTTCGCCAGGGTGGGGGTTGCTAGAATTTTGTCCTCTTCTGCTAGCTGAGGATTTTTGAGAACGTCTATGACTTTCAGGGCGTAGACTCCTTGAAATTCCTGTTCTAGGATGTCTTTTAGGGTTTTCAAAGCTCGCACTGAGTTGGGAGTGTTCCCGGCAACGTACAGCTTCAGAATGTAGGTTTTCTTCAGAGGACTCATGAACTTTTTTAAATGTTGAGTGTTAGTTGTCAGATGTTAGTTGTAGTTGTTATTGGTCTTGAATCCGCTGTTCTTTGTTATTTTATAATAATTTCAGCGTCACGATCGCGCTGCCGACTGTCTTCTCCTTTCTAGTTTGTTAAATTTTTCCTTGCTTCTTGCTTTTTGCTTCTTGCTTTTGCCAGAAAGAATTGGTTGAAAGCCGGAACCCTTGTAGGGAGAAATTAAAATCAGACTATTCATTACTCGAATCCTCGGACTTCCAGGTAGATGTCGCCCTCATCCCTTCGACTGCACTTGGGGGGCAAGCTGTCAACTGTCAACTGTCAAACGATTTAGGATTTTGGATTTTGGATTTTCGATTGGGGATTGAAGATTTTTAATTGTCAACTGTCAACTGTCAACTCTTCCTTCTTCCTTCTTGCTTCTTCCTTCTTCCTTCTTCCTTCGTGACAACTGTCAACTGTCAACTGTCAACTGTCAACTGTCAACTGAACTTGAGATGTTTCTTTGGGAATCGATCGCCTGTACATCTCGCATAGATGAGCGATCGCGTCAATCAGAGTCAAGCGGTAATCGAGCAATATTTCCTCGCTGCGGCCTTCTAATTTTAGCTGTTTAGCAAATTCGTCCATCAATTCCATGTGAATTTCTACAACTTGAGTCACGGGAACATCGGCAAAAAAAGCTAAATTTACAAATTCATCTATTTGATTGTTGACCGCAGTATCTTCATCAAAATAATTTAAAACGATGTCGCGATAACTTGACTTGAGTTGCTCCAAAAACTTTTGCTTCTCTTCTCCCGAAAGATTTCGTAAAAAAATCTGAGAATTTCTTTTATAATACACACCTAAGTATCCTAATCGCTCCCGTAATTTTTCCGCAAGTCGGCGCTGCTGTCGTTGGAGTAAACTTTGAGCAGTCAATTGGGCCGTGGCATCGACCCTTGCGGATTGGTCATTGACAGGAACCGGAGTTGAAAGTTTCAGAAATTGTGCGATCGCCCGATCGATACTTGTACCTAGGTCGCTCGATCTCGCGATTGGTAGTTGCACCTCAGCCGGGTGATAAAAAAAAGCACAACTTTTTTGATCTTGACTCTTCTCGGCGGTACTCGCCGCGCCCTCCAAAGCATCTGAGGGTGGTGCTTCTTGGCTGCCATCCCCTGCCGGCTGGGGCAAAAAAAACACAGCAGGTAAAAAGAGCGATCGTTCTTGCAGCTTGCTCAAAAGCAATTGCAAATCCCTATCTACGTCATCTACGTCAAAAACCAAACAATCGAGGTGGTAATTGTGCTTGAGGAATCCCAAAAACTCCACCGCCGATTTAATGTGCGTTAACGTATAGCGTTCCCCGCTCAAAAGCTCGATCGCATCGCTGGCATTTTTTTCAGAGCGGATAAAAATACCGATCGACAGTTGGGGCAGCAAACCTCTAGGTGAACTACCCAAGTTGCCCGAAAGTGCTGGATCGCTCAGAGTTGATATCTCCTTATATAATAAAATACTTAACATTTTAACAATCATTTAAACATTTATTGTAACCAATCTTAACTGCAAAATATGGCGATCGGCTTTTAGCAGCGGGATCGTCAGAGTGTACTTATTGGCAGATGTGTCAAGCACCCCTATCCTGATTTCTGCAATTAAGCTTAAGGCTTAAAATAATTGGTAGTTGCCTCAAATCAGGTGCAGGCATCAAATTCGTAGGTCTCGGTGCAGATCCGGGGCTCGATCGAGAACTGGTATAAAACTAAATAAGATACAAAAGATCGGCAGCTACATTGGTATCAAAAATATTACTGCTATTGATAGCAGACTCTCAGGTTTGTTATGTCAACCACCAGCCCCAGTCTCAACAATTTTATCGAGCTAGTGCCCCTGTGCCTCCAAACGGCGGCGCTATCATCGCTACAGTCAATTTTCAGCCAGGGCAACTGCGATCGAATTGCAGTAGTCAACGAACAGCTACAACCCCTAGGATTAGTTTACCTGAGCCGCTTTTGGGTCTGGGCGATCGATCGCACAAACGACTGGGAGCAACCTTTGTCAGCAAGTTCGCTGCCGATCGAGCCGATCCGGGTAATCCCTGGGACTCTGAGCGTCAGCGAATTCTGGGAATATTTGCAAATAGAGGAACTTAACACCCCTGCGGAGTCTGGCCTTAGCGCCGGTGGTGGCTCCAAAAGCCCGATCGGCCTGACAGATGCCAGCGGGAAATTTTTAGGAATGCTAGAGTGTCAGAGCCTGCTGCAATTCGCCGCAGTTAACAGCAGCCTGAGGCCCGAAGCCACAGCAGTCAAAGAAATTGAATTAACCACGGTTTCCGCAGCCATCGCCACAGCCCTAGGATCTCAAGTGCGCTTCCTAGAAGCAGGATTGAAACCCTCGGAAAACCTCAACTCCCTAGTCCAACTCCTAGAAAAACTGCCCCTACCCCTGAGATTGCAAACTCCCACCGGCCAAATAGTCAGCCAAAACGCAGCGTGGCGGATTTTGCTGGGAGCTGGCCCAGATCCAGTTCCCGAACCAACAGCAAATTTGGGCAAACACTCGCCCCACAAACCAAGCCATGTAGCAACAGAATACAAGAGCGTTGAAGTAGATGCCGTCACATCTGAGTGCAGGAGCCTAGTAGGAGCAAGTCGATCGGGCGAGGGGCTGCGGGATAGCTTCGCCGCGCGTGATGGAACCGCAGCCACCAGTTGTCCGCTACCCCTGTACGCCGCCGCCTCTCCATCTACCTTAACCGCTCCAGCTTGGTGTCCCACCGCCGGCAAACCAGATACATATATTTGTGATTGTCCCGTACAAACAGGTCAAGAACGGATCTGGCAATTTGTCAAACAGCCTCTCTCAAATCAACTAATTTTAGTAATGGGACAAGATGTCACCGAAGAACATTTAGTCGCCAAAGAACTAGCAGCAAAAAACGCAGATTTAATCCACCTCAACCGACTAAAAGACGAATTTTTGTCCTGCATCAGCCACGAACTAAAAACCCCTCTCACCGCCGTCCTCGGTTTGTCCAGCCTCCTCAAAGATAAATTGATCGGAGAACTCAACGATCGCCAAACACGCTACGCCAAACTAATCCATCAAAGCGGGCGGCATTTGATGACAATAGTGAACGACATTTTAGACTTGACCCGCATGGAAACCGGGCAGCTAGAACTAATTCCCGAACCAGTCGAAATAGCAGCCACCTGCAAAAGAGCCTTTGAACAAGCAAAACAACTGCAACAGCAAGAAGAAAAATCACCTTCCCAGCCCAGCCAAACCAAGGGCGAAGCTTCTCAAGAAGAACCACCTGTAAAAATTGAATTTACACTCGAAATAGAGCCGGGACTGAGCTATTTAATTGCCGACGAACTAAGGCTGCGGCAAATGCTCGTTAACTTGCTTTCCAACGCCCTAAAATTCACCGAAGCTGGCGGCAAAATAGGATTGAAAGTAAATGTTTGGGAAGGTTGGCTCGCCTTCACAGTTTGGGATACCGGCATCGGCATCCCGGCTGACAAACAGCACCTGATCTTTCAGAAATTTCAACAGCTTGAAAGCCCGCTCACCAGGCGCTTTCAAGGAACCGGACTGGGACTGGTACTGACTCAACGGCTCGCCCGTCTCCACGGCGGAGACGTTTCGTTTATTTCCTCAGAAAACCAAGGCTCTGAATTTACATTGTTGCTGCCCCCAAATCCTCCGGGAAATAGCGGGGAAGAATTCCCAGCACATACAGGGAACGAGGAAGAATTATTCAAACCAAAATATCAGATTCCGATCGCCAATTCTCGCTCTCGTTTAGTGTTAATAGTCGAAGCAGTTCCTAAATATATCGAAGATTTAAGCAAAGTCCTCTCTGGTTTGGGCTACCAAGTAATAGTCGCCCGTTCCGGCACCGAAGCGCTGGAAAAAGCTCGCAGGTTCAGTCCCGAAGCGATTTTCCTCAACCCGCTGCTGCCGCTGCTGTCCGGCTGGGACGTGCTGACGCTGCTGAAGAGCGATCCGGATACTCGATCGATTCCGGCGATCGTCACAGCCACCAGAGGCGAAAAAGAACGGGCTTCTGTCAACCGCGCCGAAGGCTTTTTGAGCTTGCCGGTGGAAGAAGCCGCTTTACGGCGGCTGTTGGCAGACTCGATCGGTCGCCCCGATGCCAGTACGAGCAAGGTCAGGAGTTCTTTAACCGTGTTGTGGCTCAGCCCGCAAAACAGTTCTTCTCAAGGTTCTGCTTTACTCCTTAACCCCAACTACTGCCGAGTTTTGGAAGCAGACGACCTCGGCCAAGCAGAACTCGTGGCGCGAATTTGGCGGCCCGATGCGATCGTCTTGGACAGTACGAGCCAACTGCAAAACCCCTTAGCTTTTATCGAACAGTTAAGTCTGTCTCGAAATTTGGGTTCTCTGCCCTTAGTGACTTTAGACCCCGTAACGACGCAACTAGCAAATCAAGTCAAAGGATTGTCGGTATTTCCCTGTTTGTCAGGCGGGAGTCCTGAAGGCAGTGAAACCTCAGGCAACGGGTTGAGGGCATCTGCCTTGTGGCAAGTGATTCAAGTAGCTGCGGGCATGAGTTGGAAGCCCAGCATTTTATTTGCTGACATTTTGACATTACCGGACTTGCACTGCACGACTCGGGGGAATCCGACGGGAGAATTGGCAAAGGGCGATCGATCGACCAAAGCCGAGATTCCCGTACCCCATGCCAAGTTTTCTACTCCCAACTTTCAAGCTTTGATTCAGTACATCCAAACGGCCGGCTTTCGAGGGGCGATCGCTCCCTGCTGGACAGAAGTTTTGCAGCAATTGCAATATCAAAGTGTGGACTTAGTGTTGCTGTGCTTGCGCGATACTCCCTCAGAATCGTCCGCGATGCTGCAAGCGCTATCGAACCTGCGGCAAATGGCTGTCAAACTGCCAATTTTAGTCTGGGACGATCGCTCTGCTGTAAATTCGGAATCGGAGGCGATCGACTTTCTGCTGCAAGAAGTATCTGCCAAAATTTTGCCTTCTTCCTTGTCAGCAGCACAATTGTTAGACAAAATTCAACAGAGCATTCAGGGGTAGAAGAGGTTCATAACAATTAACCTAATTATCTTGGCAATTACTGATTGATTCGCCTACAATGACTTATTTACTATAAAAGTCGAACCATCAGGACACGGCAATGCCCATTGGTGTCAACTTAAGCTCAAACCCAGTCACAGATCGCTGTTTGACCATTAAACTTAGATCCCCCCTAGCCCCCCTTAGGTCGGGGGGGACAAGAAGTTACTCAAAGTCCCCCTTCTTAAGGGGGATTTAGGGGGATCTAGACTTGGCATAAAACCCAGATTTCTCAAGGGTTTCAGCCTTGAGTTGACACCAATGGGCTCTTGGAGTGTCCCTACAATTAATCGGGCGATGGTTATATCTTTTGATTGGGCGATGACGTTCCGCCCCGCAAGCTACGATTATTTTGTGGTAGAGAAACGGCATTGCCGTGTCCAGAGTTGCCGTGTTGTCTATCATCAAACCAGAAATAAATAAACAATTGGAGCGAAATCTATGACGAGTACACCTAAAATTTCGGAACTCGCCGTCATTGATTCCAGAGTAGAAGATTTCTCAACTCTCGCCGCCAGCGTCAAACCGGGAACAGAAGTAATTGTACTCAACCCCGAAACGGACGGAATAGAACAAATTGCCACCGCACTGAAAAACCGTACCGATATCAAAGCCGTTCACATCATCTCCCACGGCGAACCGGGAAGTTTGTTATTAGGTTCAACACAACTAAAATCAGACAATCTCGATAGCTATCAAAAATCTTTAAAACAGTGGTTCTCGCCATCAATTTCAAATTCCACACCTGACATTCTCCTCTACGGTTGCGAAGTTGCTCAAGGAGAACAAGGCAATAAGTTCATCTCAAAATTAAGCGAAATCACAGGCGCAGATGTTGCCGCTTCCGACGACTTAACCGGCAATGCAGAATTAGGCGGCGACTGGATCTTAGAAAAAGCAACTGGAAATATTGAAACACCTTTAGCCTTTCAAATTGGAGTAATGGCAGCTTACAAAAGTGTCTTGCCTAACTTTAATGTCACAGATACTGTCACTCTTGCTAATGCAATTAACACTTCTATTGACAGCGATACAATAACTTTACTCAACAACATTACTCTCAATGCTGACCTGCCAATTATTACTAAAAATTTAAATTTTATTGGCAACGGTTTCGGAGTTAGCGGTAACAATACTAGGCGAGTTTTTTGGATCGGGAACGATGTCGCTCAACCTCCGACGCTGACTACTCCTACTGTTAATTTTACTAATCTGAAAATTATCAACGGATTGGCTAAAGGTGGCAATGGCGGTAACGGTTTTACGGGTGGAGGTGGAGGTGCGGGATTAGGAGGCGGTGTTTTTATTCTGAATGGAAATGTCACGTTTAATCGAGTGATATTTGATGGCAATAGGGCGATCGGCGGTAATGGCGGCAACGGCATTACAGGGGTCAATGCAGGCGGTGGTGGCGGGGGAATGTTTGGCAATGGCGGTGACGGCGGTGCAACTGGTGGAGGCGGAGGAGGCGGTTTAGCGGGCAATGGTGCAAACGGTACGGCCAACGGCGGTAACGGGGGTGGTGGCGGTTTGCTTGGGGGTGCTGCGGGTACTGGTGGCGTTTTAAGTCCAGGTACTGATGGCGGTAACGGCGCAGGTGGTGGTGGTGGCGGTGGTAGCCCTAACTTTAACCCGAGTAATGGTGCGATCGGTGGTTTTGGCGGTGGCAATGGTGGAGGCGGCAGCATCGGTGACGGCGGTAATAGCTTTTTCTCTATTCCGTTCCCAAACTTCGGTGGGGGCGGTGGTGGTGCTGGTGGTAGCAACGGTGGCTTTATTGGCAGGCGTGGCTACAGTGATTTAGGAGGAGATGGTGGTGGCGGTGGTATTACTATTAGTAGGGCCGCTCCAATAGGCTGGGGCGGTGATGGTGCTGGAGGTGGCGGTGGCGGCGGCAGGGGACTAGGAGGTGCGATTTTTTATCAAAGCTCAGGCAGTCTTACCATCATTGACAGCACCTTCACTAACAACTTAGCAACAGGCGGTGCTGGTGGCATTGGCAGCACAGCTAATAATGGCTTGGCTAATTTGGGTTCAGGTGGCGCTATTTTTACGAGAGGTACAGTAACGGTAACTAACAGCAGTTTCTCTGGCAACATAGCCAATAATAACAGCAGTGAAAATGCGGGTTTGGGAGGGGCGATCGCTGTTATAGGAAATGTCAGCTTGACGGGTTCAACTATCTCCAACAACACGGCAGGTATTGGAGGCGGTGTTTACAACGAGGTTAGCGGAACTCTCACCGTAACCAACAGCACTATCTCCGGCAACACAGCTAACAGCACATTTGGTGCAGGAGGAAATGGCGGTGGGATTGCCAACTTTGGCGGTGACATTTCCTTCCCTGGAGGCAGTCTTACTGTAACTAATAGCACTATCTCCGGCAACACAGCGAGTAACTTTGGTGGAGGAATTTCTAATTGGGGAGTTGCAACCCTAACTAACAATACAATTGCGCTCAATCAAGTCACAGCAGGCAACGGTGGCGGAGTTTCTAATTTTCCTTCCGGCCCTACTCCTACCACAAATGTCAACAACACGATCGTCGCTGGCAACACCGCTACAACAAACCCCGATGTCAATGGCACTTTTAACGGCAATAAAAATAATTTAATTGGCAATCTTACAGGCAGCACCGGTTTCAATACCGCAGGTACTGACAAATCTTTCGCTACCCTCGGCATTACCAATATTAATCAAGTTCTCAATCCAACTTTAGCCCTGAATAACGCGCCAACTAATTCGCCTTTAACTCACGCACTGATTTCCAGCAGTCCTGCGATCGACACTGGAAATAATGCTAACATTCCCACAGTAATTACTACCGACCAACGCGGGACGGGTTTTCCGCGAATTCAAAATGCTACTGTCGATATCGGTGCATTTGAGTTGCCACCACCGATTATTAATGTCTCGGAAAATGGTGTCAATATTCCCGATAACACTGGCAGTGTTAATTTTGGCATTACTCCTGTCGGCACTCCGATTACTAAAACTTTTACTGTCACGAATACGGGTGCAGCTAATGTAGTTCTAAAGCCTTTAATCGCTCCTGCTGGCTTCAGTTTGACCAGCAATTTAGGTGCGACAACTCTCGCCCCTGGTGCATCGACAACCTTTGCACTGACATTTCCCGGTGTCAGCAATACCAGCAATACGCTTTCGTTTCCGAACAATGTTATCAGTCAAAACCCGTTTGACTTTACGATTAGCGGTACTGTTGCCAATATTCCGACGGTTAGTTCGATCGCCCGTACCACACCTAATCCAACGAATGCTACGACTGTTAACTATACGGTAACATTCAACGAAAACGTTACCGGAGTTGACGCCACAGATTTTGCGGTGACGGGGACGGGGGTAACAGGAAGTGCGATCGCATCTTTAACAGGTAGCGGCAATACCTACACAGTAACAGTCAACACCGGCACTGGCGACGGCATTTTAGGATTAAATCTCGTCGATGACGACAGCATCAAAAATGCTGCAAATTTGCCGCTAGGCGCTACGGGTGCGGGAAATGGCAATTTTACAGGGCCGATTTACGCGATCGACAAAACTCCTCCTACTGCCAGTTTGACTCCGGTTGGTGCGATCGCGACAGCCGGCGGTAGCAGTCAAACTTTAACTGTGACATATGGCGATGCAAGTGCGATATCTTCCTCAACTCTCGACAGCAGCGACATCCTCGTCACGAATGCCAGCGGTTTCAGTCAATCGGGAACCCTGGTAAGTTTTGCACCTGCTGGAGACGGTACGCCTCGCGCTGCAATTTATCAAATTGTACCTCCAGGCGGTACTTGGGACAGCGCGGACAACGGCACTTACAGCGTGCAGTTGCAAGCAAACCAGGTAAGCGATACTGCTGGCAATTTAGCGGCGACAAGGGTTTTGGGAACTTTCGCTGTGAATGTTGCAACTCCAACTCCCAATCCAACTCCAACTCCGACTCCCAATCCAACTCCGACTCCCAATCCAACTCCGACTCCCAATCCAACTCCGACTCCCAATCCAACTCCGACTCCAACTCCAACTCCGACTCCCAATCCAACTCCAACTCCCAATCCAACGCCAACGCCAACTCCAACTCCGACGCCAACTCCAACTCCAACTCCGACTCCAAATCCAACTCCGACTCCCAATCCAACTCCCAATCCAACTCCAACTCCGACTCCAAATCCAACTCCCAATCCAACGCCAACTCCCAATCCAACTCCAACTCCCAATCCAACGCCAACTCCCAATCCAACTCCGACGCCAACACCTACACCGACGCCAACTTCGACGCCAACACCTACACCGACGCCAACACCTACACCGACTGATACGCCGACACCAACGCCAACTCCAACTCCGACTGATACGCCGACGCCGACACCAACGCCAACACCGATTGATACGCAAACTCCGGCACCAACGCCGACTCCAGCCGATCGCACTTTCAATGACTGTATTTGCGATCTTATCGATCGCCCGGATCTCAATAAACCCCATAGTGCCGATAATATTATCAACAGCAACGGCGGTAGCGAAATTCAGTTTGGTACTGCCGGAAATGATGCTTTTTTTGGCAGCATAAATCCCAATTTATTTGCAGCGGAAACAGGCGATGACAACTTAATCGGCGGTGAAGCAAACGACACTTTTAACGGCAATGAAGACAATGATTTTATCGATGGCAATCAAGGAGACGACCTGCTTTTTGGCGGCAAAAATCAAGACTTTATCCTCGGCAATGAAGGTCAAGATTCAATATATGGAAATCTCGGCAGTGATTCAATTAACGGCGGCGAGCAAAGCGATTTAATTAACGGCTGTGAAGGTGATGATTTTATCGAGGGCGACCAAGGAAATGACAGCTTGCTTGGTGGCAAAGATAACGATCTAATTCTCGGCAGTCAAGGTGAAGATTCGCTGTTAGGTAACATGGGCGACGATACTGTTTGCGGTGGAGAAGGTAACGATTTATTGAGGGGCGATGAAAATAACGATCTGTTAGATGGTAGTGCCGGAAATGACTGTATTTACGGAGGCGAAAATAGCGACACTCTCATCGGTTGCAGCGGTAACGATACCTTGAGCGGCGATTTGGGTAATGACAATCTTTGGGGAGGTACAGGTAACGATGTATTTGTGTTAGTTTCCAATGGCGGATTCGATACAATTGGCGACTTTACTGTGGGTGAGGACAAGTTGGCATTAGCACCGGGATTGACGTTTGATATGCTGAGGATTACTCAACGAGAAGGCGCAACTTTTATTAGTTTGAGCAGTGGCGAACCTTTGGCAACTATTTTAGGGGTGCAAGCTAGTGCGATCGCCCTTAATATAATCTAGTCCTGCAAGGCTTATTTGGAGAATTATGGGTTATCATAGGCGATCGAGAAACCATTATATTTTTTGCTGGGGCTGATCGCGTGCCTAATCGTCTTCCTCTAATATCTCTGCTGCTCGCACTCGGTTTGTGGACAATGCCCAAGCCCGTTGCCTGTCAGGCACTCCTGCCTTACACCCTGCAAATCGACTCAGCCGGACTCGAACAGACAGCCTTGAGCCTTGCAGAACGAGCCGTTCAGCTAGCGAGACTCCAGCAGTTCCAACTCGCCGTCCCCAGCGCCGAACTCGCGACGCAGTTAGCCCCCAAGAATGCTCAAACTTGGACTTTGTTAGGCAGCTTGTACCTTCAAATCGAGCAGTTTGACAAAGGCATTGAAGCTTTAGGGCAAGCTCAATCTCTGTCGCCAGAAAATGCGTCAATTAAATTTGTCTTGGGAGAAGCTCACTTTCGGAAAGCGAACTACGAGAAAGCAGCCGAATACTTGCAAGCAGGGTTAAAAATAAAGCCCGACACTCCGGGCGCATTATTTGATTTAGGTAACGCTTTTTACAAGCTAAAGCAGTTCGATCGCGCGATCGCCCAATATGAAAAAGCCTTTGCTTTAGAAAAAAAACTCTGGCCCGCTATCAACAATATTGGATTGGTCAAATACGAAATGGGAGATATCGATAACGCCATCCGCCGCTGGCAAGAAGCGATCGCGATCGACGACAAAGCAGCAGAACCAATGCTAGCTCTAGCAGTAGCACTTTACACCAAAGGCGACAAAGAAAAAGGTTTATCCCTGGGAGAAGCCGCCCTGAAATTGGACAAACGCTATGCCACAGTAACTTTTCTCAAAGACAACCTCTGGGGCGATCGCTTGATTGCAGCCACCCAAAACTTCCTGGCAACTCCCCAAATTAAAGCAGCACTCGCCAAAATTCAAGACGCCCCACCATCTCCCCAATTGTAACTAGAATTCTAGTTAGGTTAGTCGTGAGGATGGAGAGTCCTAAAAGCATTTTTTAGCTGAGGAGCCGTGTAAAAATAACTTGATCAGGTGCATTGCTAAACTGTATTTAATTTAAAGGCTCCAATTAAAAAGTTACGCAACTTATTTTTACATGATTCCTGAGCAAAAATGTACTCTTGGATATGGATTCCAAGGCAGATCCTTAGAATCAGTTAATCCAATCTCCAATTTGAAATCTAAAATCTAAAATCCCAAGTCTAAAATAATATTACCAAGAAGAATGGGTTTAAAGTTTAAAGCCTCCTCCTTTTAGGGGAAAATAAAACAAAATTATTCATTGCTCCAATCCTCTTCGTTTTATGGAGAGATAGCTGTCCCAGCTCAACTGTCAACTGTCAACTGTCAACTGCCGACTTTCAAGTCGATACAGTCAACGGCCCCACCAACTCTCAATCCCGCTTGCGCCTCTTCGGAAAAACCGAATCCGATGTGAGAGTCACCCTGTACCGCGACAATCATGGCTGGTGTCCCTATTGCCAAAAAATCTGGCTGTGGTTGGAAGAAAAACAAATTCCCTACCGCATTGAAAAAGTTACCATGTTCTGCTATGGGGCAAAAGAAAGTTGGTACAAGCGTAAAGTGCCGTCGGGAATGTTACCCGCGATCGAACTAGACGGCCGCATCATTACCGAAAGCGATGATATCTTAATCGCCCTCGAACAAGTCTTCGGCCCCTTGAGTTTGGGCATGAAAAACCCCGAAGTCCTTCCGCTGCGGCGCCTAGAGCGACTGCTGTTTAGAGCGTGGTGCTCTTGGCTGTGCTACCCGGCGAGTTCAACCGCAATAGAACAACACAACCGCAAGCAATTTATCAGCGTCGTCGCCGATGTCGAAGCAGCACTCGCGCGATCGCCCGGGCCATATTTTCTGGATGAGTTTGGCACTGCGGATGTAATTTTTACGCCCTACGTCGAACGGATGAATGCCAGTCTTTATTACTACAAGGGATATTCCATGCGGGAAGAAAACCCGCGCTTTGCTGACTGGTTTGCAGGGATGGAAAGTCGCCCCACCTATCGCGGCACTCAAAGCGACTTCCACACGCACGTCCACGATTTGCCACCTCAAATGGGCGGGTGCTATGAAAACGGTGAACCGCAGATGCTAGTCAACAAAACCCGCGTAGATAATGGGCCTTGGGCCGGACTCCCGGATGTCATGTATCCAGAACCGGAAACCTCCCGCGCTGAAGCACTCCAGCGCGTCATCAAACACCGCCACAAGATCGTTCAAGTCAACCCTGCTGATGACAACTTATTCGATGAGGCTTTGCGCTGTGCTTTAACTTTGATGGTGACTGGCGAAAGTTGTACGCCGCCGGTTGGTTCTGATGGGGCTTTGCGGTATTTGCGCGATCGGGTAAATGTGCCCCGCGATATGTCCATTTACGCGGCCAAACGGCTGAGGGAAAGCTTAGAGGAAACTGCCGCCCTCGTGGGTGACGGTCAAGGTGAGCCTATTCCCGTGAAGCACCGGCGAGATCAAGATCCGGCTAATTTTGTATAGGGGGGCGATCGGAATCAGGCGAAACGATCGTTGCTGCTGCTGGCGCAATGACTCACGCGCTTAGTTGGTGATGCAGGAGAATAATCGATCTGACGGGGTGACAGGTTGCCTGAAAATCAGACAGTCCGGCAATCCTAGACAAATCGCCTAAAAAAAGATAGGGCAAGAAAGCTTCGGGAGCATCTCAGTTTTGCATTTGTAGTGCTGTCCCCGCTCGCACTCAAAGAAAAAATGCTTTTTACCAAAATGAGATGCTCCCTTTAGAAACTTTCCATTAAGGTTTTTTCTTGAGCGTAAACATCGCGCAATTGTTGCAATGCTGAGGCAGAAATTACCAATTTAACTGTAGCGACTAATTTACCCCACTCGTGCAAGCTGTCAACTGAAACAGCGGCTTTGAAGTTGTACGTATAAAATTTAGTCCAAAATTCTGGTGCTTGGGTGCGTTTCCAGCGTTTGTACCAGCCGAGATAGTCTTGGGTGCAGGCCGGTTTTACTTCTAAGATTGGGGGGAAATCGGCGTAGCTGACGAATCTGCTGAGGCCTTTGGCGTGTACGTACACCATGTTGTGACAGCATTCGATTCGGTAAATTTGGTCGGGCGTGATGTTGAACAAAAGTGCTACGGTTTCTTCGGTGACAAATCTCGATCGCGGATTGACCATCAACGATTTGTGAATAATTTTTGAGGCGCCGATCGCTGACGACGATCTTAACTGATTCTCTAATATCATTGTAGTTGCATCTGGTGGTGGTAGCTCAGTCTATCTGCTAGGTGCGATCGACAGTAATTATCTCTCGGCATTAATTATAACGGGCGATCGCCTTTAGTTTCGTTGACTCTGCCGCCAAACGGATACAAGCGCCGATTTCTCCCGTAAGCGGCCCCAAATTTTAGACCAACGTTCCAGCTTCTAGATTCATCTTTAGAGTCAATCTAAAATCTAAAATCTAAAATCTAAAATCGAATGACCTGGGCGATCGCTTTTTGCTATATTATACTAAATCCAAAATTTTGTAAATAGTTTATATGAGTAAAGGTTTAGTCAGGTTGCGGGTTCGAGAGTTGGCGGCCGAGAAGGGATGGACGCTGAAGGAGGTTGCCCAGCGATCGGGCGTGGGGTACAGTACGATTAGCAATTATGCCCGCTCTCAGGGGATGGCGATGGTTGACTTTGCCGCAGTGTACAAGTTGGCCCGCACTTTTGACGTGATGATTGAGGATTTTGTGGTCATCATGGAAAAGTAGGTGCTGTTTGGCGATCGAGTTTTGATTGGGCGATCGACCTTTTGGTGGAAATTATAGCAGTTTTAAATGCGATCGACAATTGCCCCGAAATTCGGACACGGCAGTGCCGTTTCCCTGCGGGAAATTTGACGATCAAAGCAACAGTAATTGTAGGGTGTGGATCCTGCGAAGAATCCCTAACTTGCATATCGAAAATCTCAAAGATCCGCACCTCTGCACTCGCCCGATCGCAAATAAAGTCGATCGCCTACAATCAAACTAACCCCCTAGAGCCTGAAAATAGGATAACTGTCAAACTTTCTTTTGCATTCCGCCATTTCCTAACTCTTAAACTGCAAATACTCCATTTTAAAATCTAATACGGTTTACTTAAGATTGTCTTTCGAGAGGAACGAAGCAAACTGTATCTATTTTTCATGGGAGTTTCACGACTAGCAGTACATGAGTGAACCGTATTGCTTTATATATAAGAAAGAGCGCTGAAGCGCAACTACGTACCTTTATTATCTTAAGTGAACCGTATTGCTTTATATATAAGAAAGAGCGCTGAAGCGCAACTACGTACCATTATTGTCTTAAAATCTACATTTTTCCATGACAAATGCAATCGATTGAAATATCGAGAACCAGAAATATTGATTCCAAATCTAAAATCCAAAATCTCAAATCGAATGACTCATAGCCTCAGCCAAATGCTTCTTCAAAGTCGCTTCTGGTAAGGGCCCTTTTAAATGACTCCAAGGCAAAACCTGATTTAAATCCCACTCTTGGAAAACATAAAAATCCATTTCCGGTAACTCTCCCCGCAACTCCTTAAAAGCCCGCCGATAACTTCCCAAAGTATCTCCGTAGTGTCGCACTAATTCCAACAGCTTAGACAATCTGCGATCGCCCTTCGATAGCAAACCCTGAATCACAGACCAGTTATAGCTTTCAGGTCTAAATTCTAATCCCAACTTCCGCAATTCTTTATCTAAAAACTTCAGCCTCTTCTCTGCATCTTTATTCACACCAAACCACTGAAAAGGAGTATGAGATTTCGGGACAAAAGTGCTGCATCCCAGAGTCAAGCGCAAACCCGGAGCGGCTTTTCTAATCGCCTTCATCATCGCCACTGTCTCCTCCAAATCCTCCATCTCTTCGCCGGGGATTCCCGCCATACCGTAAAGCTTAATCCCTTTTAAGCCACCAGCCTTAGCATTAATAGCAGCTTGAATAATTTCATCGTTAGTGAGTTTTTTATTCACAATCTTGCGAACTTGTTCGCTACCACTTTCCACCGCAATCGTCACAGACTTGCTATCTCTGTTTGTCAATATTTCCGCTAACTTAACTGTCACCGTGTTCGTGCGTACCGAAGAAAGACTCAGCCGCACTCCGTCGTATTTCGGATGGTTTAAATGCTCCAGCAATGCTTCAAATTCTGGGTGCTGAGTCACAGAAGCACCCAACAAACCCAAACGATTAGTCACAGCTAAACCGCGATCGATCGCCGGAATTAGCGAATCCTCCAAACTCGCAGTTCTAAATGGTAAAGTGAGATAACTTGCCAAACAGAAACGGCACATTTCTGGGCAACTCCGCACCACTTCCACCATATAAATATTTTCCCAAGCCGCTTTTTCTGTCACTACAGTAGAAGCAGACAAAGTATTGCCGCGATAAGTCTGTTTTTCCACCATACTAGGAATTTCAGAATCCACAGGATGAATCGATTTAATCCCCTCCGTGGCATCCAAATAAGTTACTTCGTACAAACTGGGAACGTAAACCCCAGGAACTTGCGCTAAATGCCGCAATTTAGTTTGTCTGTCGGCACTACGAACTTCTTTACAAGCATCAATAAAATTATCAATGAGATGTTCGCCATCTCCCAGCAAAATTACATCAAAAAATTCTGCAAAAGGTTCGGGATTCGCGGTAAGAACCGGGCCACCACCAAATACTATTGGATGATTGTCAGTTCTTTTTGATGCCCAAATCGGAATTTCTAGAGATTCCAATAAATTGAGAATATTTACATAATCGAGTTCCCAAGAAAGCGAAAATCCCAGCAATTCTGGATGTCGGGGAAGTGGTTCGTTGATATCAGTAAATAAACGGCTGACTTCAATATCCGATCGCACGGCTAAAGTTGCCCACACTATCTGATAGCCGAGACTGGTAATCCCCACCGTGTACTCGTTGGGAAATGCAAAAATAGTCGGAATAGCATCAGCATCGGGGGTTGCTGGGGCAAATAGCAGGCGTTCTTCGGCAAATGGATTAGGAGTCACGGGCAAGTTTAGCTTTAGGAAAATAATATCTCTTTCTTTTCTAATTTTATGCTATGGACTGACCGCCGGACAGCGATCGCCTGCGGAGATACGGATAATAAATTTGTGTCATCCGCGTATCCATGTTGGGCGTTGATGACTAACAACCGTAGGAGTTACGCACTCGCCCACAAAGAAACCGGGTTTTTTTAACTCTTATTGAGAGTTTTAAGCAAGTATTGGTTAAAAAATCCGGTTTTCCATCGCCAGTGCCGAAATCCTAAACTATTGAACCTTTTTGCCGCCCAACCAGTCTAAGGCATACAGAATTAACCAATAGTTCCCCCAGCAGCTACTATGAAACTGAAACTCAAACATGGGGCATTATTTCTCTACTTGTGGCTGTGCCCGATCGCCTCCAGCAGCGCCGCCAGTCCCCCCGACAATTCCAAAATTCTGCATCTCCTCAACCGCATTAGTTTTGGCCCGCGATTGGGCGATATCGAAAAAGTGCGATCGCACGGCACAGAAAATTACATCCAACAGCAACTCTCCCCAGAAACCATCCCCGAACCTCAGAACCTTACCTCTCGCATCAACAGGTTAGAAACCCTGCAAAAAACACCAGCAGAACTCTTTGTCGAATACGGTGTCCGCCGATCGCAAAACGGTCAAAAACCAACGCCAGAAGCAATCAGAGCCGCCAGCATCAAGGCTCGGATAATTCTCCAAGAAGCAGTTAAAGCTCGTTTATTGCGATCGGCAGAAAGTCCCCGCCAATTGCAAGAAGTTATGGTGGATTTTTGGTACAATCACTTTAATGTTTACTCAGATAAAGGATTAAATAAACTCTGGGTAGGAGCCTACGAACAAGAAGCAATTAGACCCTACGCTCTGGGTAAATTCCGGGACTTGCTAGGTGCAACTTCCCGTCATCCTGCCATGTTGTATTATTTAGATAATTGGCAAAATACCGATCCAAAAAGTATCGGAGCCAAAGGCGGATTTCGGGGATTAAATGAGAATTATGCGCGGGAGTTAATGGAGCTGCATACCTTAGGCGTCAATGGGGGTTATACGCAACAAGATGTTATCGCATTAGCTCGCATTTTTACAGGCTGGGGATTTGGGCCGCGACCATCTGAAAAGGACGGTTACAGCTTTTATTTTGATGCCAAACGCCATGATTTTAGCGATAAAGTATTTCTCGGGAAAACTATCAAAGGTTCGGGCGAAACCGAGGGAAAACAAGCTTTAACTATTTTAGCCAAAAGCCCAGCCACAGCCAAACACGTCAGTTATAAATTAGCTCAATATTTTGTGGCTGACAGCCCACCAAATGCGTTAGTCGATCGCCTCAGCCAGCGCTTTCTCGAAACTGATGGAGATATCCGCGAAGTCTTAAATACTTTGTTCCGCAGCCGAGAATTCTGGGATAAAAAAAATTACAGCGCTAAGTTTAAAACTCCCTACCAATACGTTATATCGGCGGTGCGATCGACAAATAAGACAGTAGAAAATTTTCAACCGCTGTACACAACTTTGCTACAGCTAGGAATGGCACCTTACGGCTGCCCAACTCCCGACGGTTACAAGAATACTCAAGATGCTTGGCTGAATCCAGATGCGATCGCCCGTCGGTTGAGTTTTGTCACGGCTTTGGCCACCAATCCCTTGTATTTAAACTCTCCTCCCGCTGACAACAATCAGTCGGGATGGATGTTACCTGCGATCGCAACTCCTTCTAACTCCTCTTTGCCAATGGGCCCGAGAAATAGCAACCAGTTAATAGATCCGTCGCAGTTAGCTAATATTTTGGGGAATGATTTCTCGGCGAATACCAAAAGTGCGATCGCCTCCAGTCCGGCTAATTTACGCCCCGCTTTGATTTTGGGCAGTCCAGAATTTATGCGCCGATAAAAGAAGGAAGAAGGAAGAAGGAAGAAGGAAGAAGGAAGAAGGAAGAGGGAAGAAGGAAGAAGGAAGAAGGAAGGGAGCATCTCAGTTTTGCATTTATAGTGCTGTCGAGAACTCGCGTGGGTGTATAAGCACGCGAGCGGGGACAGCACTACAATAAAAAATGCTTCTTGTAAAACTGAGATGCTCCCAGAGGGAAGAGCGTTAGCACTTTAACTTCCAATTACCAATTCCCAATTACCAATTCCCAATTACCAATTACCAATTACCAATTCCCAATTACCAATTCCCAATTACCAATTCCCAATTACCAATTACCAATTACCAATTCCCAATTACCAATTACCAATTACCCATTACCCATTACCCATTACCCATTACCCATTACCCATTACCCATTACCCATTACCCATTACCCATTACCCATTACCATGAACAGACGCCAATTTTTAATCCAAACCGGATTGCTTTCAACTTCGACAATTATGTCTGTCGGACTCCACGGTTTAGCCGTGAAAGCCGCCGCACCCAAGAACAGCAAACGATTAATTGTCATCTTTTTGCGCGGCGCAGTCGATGGCTTAAACGTAATTGTTCCCTACCAAGAAGCGAATTACTATCAATCTCGACCCAAAATAGCTATCCCAAAACCGGGGCTGCAAGGCGGTGCGATCGACCTTGACGGCCGTTTTGGACTCCACCCCGCACTCAGCGCGATCGCCCCGCTGTGGCAGCAAGGAACCCTCGCATTTGCCCACGCTTGCGGTTCTCCCGATCCCACCCGATCGCACTTCGAGGCGCAAGACTACATGGAAAGTGGCACTCCCGGCAAAAACAAGACCCCCGACGGCTGGATGAACCGCCTGCTGTCAGTCATATCCGCCAATTCCCCCGTCCAAGCCCTGAATGGTGGCACCTCCACACCCCGCATCCTGTCGGGAAAAATGGCAGTTGCCAGCTTTAGACTAGGTAAAAATGCCAGCCGCCCGATCGCCATTGACAAACCCCAAATCGGTACCGCATTCGATCGACTTTACAGCGATAGCGACCAACTAGGTCAAGCATACCGAGAAAGTCGCGCCGCCCGCCAAACCCTGCTGGCTAACTTAGATGCAGAAATGAAAGCCGCCAATAACGGCGCACCCTTAGCCGATGGTTTCCCCGGCGACGCGACGCAATTGGGGCGGCTGATGGCGAGAGACTCCAGCATTCAGCTAGCTTTCCTCGCCCTCGGAGGCTGGGATACCCACATCAATCAAGGAAGTTCCCAAGGCCAATTAGCCGCAAGATTGCGCCCTCTGGGACAGGGTTTAGCGAATTTGGTGCAGGGATTGGGTGATGTTTACTCCGAAAGTGCGATCGTAGTTATCTCAGAATTCGGCCGCACTGTGCGCGAAAATGGCAACGGCGGCACGGATCACGGACACGGAAATGCGATGTGGCTTTTGGGTGGTAATATTAAGGGCGGCAAAGTTTATGGCGAGTGGCCGGGATTGGATGAAAGTCAGTTGTATCAAAAGCGCGATTTAGCCGTGACGACGGATTTTCGAGATGTAATTGCGACTTTGTTGCAGAGTCATTTACGGCTGGATGGGGAAAAGGTCGATCGAGTTTTTCCCGGTTATAAATCAAATCGAATCGTTGGGTTAGTTTCAACAGTTGACAGTTGACAGTTGACAATTGACAGTTTGATAGCGACCTCTACCCTTAAGTTCGAGGATTGGAATAATGAATAGTCTGATTTTAATTTCTCCCTCAAAGGGAGAGGCTTTCAACCAATTCTTCTGGTAAATGAGTGAGAAAGCCGTAGGGTGCGTCGCCATTCACAATCTCTCAAAAAAATCGACTTTTCGAGTAGCGAAGCACCTGTGTTATCGCCAGCAGAGTGCAAACAACATTCGTTTGACTCCGCCAACAATTATGTCGTACAAAGACTTGAGAAAATACTATTACTCTGAAATAGAATCGCTATCATCTCGGTTTCTCGGCGGCGGTGCACCGTGAAAAGTTGCAATCAACAAACAGATAATCCCAGCATTAATAAACACATCGGCCAGATTAAATACCGGGAACCGAATGATCCGAAAATCGATAAAATCTACAACGTGGCCCAAAATAAATCGATCGATCCCGTTACCCAGTGCGCCCCCCAAAATCAAACCGTAGCCAGCTTGTTCCCAGCGGTTAATTCGCGGCCCGAACCAAGCCAAAATCATCAATCCCACACTCACACCCAAAGACAGCCAGCGCAACCAACTCGCCCCACCATTGCTAAACAAACTAAAAGCCGCACCGGTATTAACAACATAAGTGAAGTGAAATATCCCCGGTAACAGCGGCTGAGTCTGCGGAGGAACCGTCAAGTCAAAATTTTGCACCACCCAAAACTTGCTCAGGTGGTCTAAAACTAAACTGATAATAGCAGCTACCCAGAACAAGGGATTTCTTTTAAAACGCATGGATTAGGGAATAAAAGATAGGGCATCGGGCATGGGATAATTCACTCAAATCTCGCGTTTCAGCAGTTTAGCCGATCTTTCCCACCCGCAGCGAGATGACTTTCCCGTTGCAGAATGATACTATAACCCAATTTTGCACAATTACCAATGCCCTATGCCCTATGCCCTATGCCCTATGCCCCAATTCCCCAATTAATAAAACATCAAGCGGCGCAAAGTAAATGACAGAAGTGCGATCGCACAAACCACAGCCAATTGGCCTGGCAGAGGATAAACAGAATATTTCAGAATCTCATTCAATAAAGGTGTTTTTTTACCCGGAATCAGCAAGTAATTAAAAATCAGATAAATTAAGCCGATCGCGTGAACTGTAAATAAACCGCACAAACAACTAAAAGCGATCGATTCCAACCGCGAAGCAACCTTAAAAGCGACCCAGCCGCACACCCAAGCACCAGGCACGAAACCCAACAAATACCCAAAACTCGCTTCTTTAATGTAGCCGATGCCGCCACCTTGAGCAAAAACTGGCCACAAAGTCAATCCTAATACCAAATAGGCAATTTGCGAGAGAGCCGCCGCATTTTTGCCACCCATGCAGCCTACTAGCAATACTGCTCCAATTTGATAGGTAACACCTAAAGAGTACGCCTGAAGTCCGCGATCGTCCCAAAACCCGATCGGCATTGTCACAGATGCAGGCAAAAAAGTGCCTCCTATCGTTAGGAGCAAACCAATAACAGCCCAGATTAATTCGATAGGAGCAGGCATGATCGTCAAACGGTGTTCGTCAGAAGGTATTCCTCAGATGCCAGCTTCAACGCTAGCAGCATTTAAGTTCTCAATACTAGCACCTTGTCAAAACAACCACCATTGTAGGGTTTTATGGTTCTCAAGTCTGGATGTGCCGATCGCCTAATGTGGAATTGTTCGCGATCGCGCGATCGCATCCTTGTTTCTCTACTAATTTATTTGGCACATATCTAAAAAAATCACACTTGTCAAGCTCATGAATGAATTTAATCTTGGTTAACATTAGATTAAGATAAAATGTAAAGATTTTTAACCTAAGCTTTACTTTCGCGCGATATGCTAGTGCGCGACACCCGTATAACGATCGCAAATTTCTATACTTATGATTTTTCGTATCAACTTGATAAATCCGAATCGTGTTACCACAGCAATTTCTGCTATGGCGATCGCCCTCAGCTTAGCAGCTTGCGGCGGCGGCAGCACAACCACCAGCAGCAGCCCCAGCCCCGGCAGCGACACCGCAGCAACCCCCGGCGCTGCCCCCGTTGCAGCAGCAACCAACACCAAACTCGCCCTCGCCTCAGACGTAGCAATCACAGCAGCAGGCGCATCATTCCCCGCACCTCTATACCAGCGTTGGTTTCAAGACTTCAACAAAATCAACCCCAAAGTACAAATTAACTATCAATCAGTAGGTAGCGGCGCCGGAATCGAACAATTCACCAAAGGCACAGTAGACTTTGGCGCTAGCGACACCGCCATGAAAGACGACGAAATCGCCAAAGTTCCAGCAGACAAAGGCGTGATTTTGTTGCCCATGACAGCCGGCAGCATCGTTATCGGCTACAACCTGCCAGACGTACCCGAACTCAAACTGCCACGGGATGTTTACACAGAAATCTTCCAAGGTAAAATTACCAAGTGGAACGACCCCAAAATTGCCGCAGCCAATCCAGGCGCTAAATTGCCAGACCAAGCCATCACCGTCATCCACCGTTCCGACGGTAGCGGTACAACAGCCGTCTTCACCAAACACCTGAGCGCCATCAGCCCCGACTGGAAAACCGCAGTAGGTGACGGCAAAACAGTAGAGTGGCCCAAAACAGGTACTTTTATTGGTGCAAAAGGCAACGAAGGCATCACAGCCCAAATCCTGCAAACCGCAGGCAGCGTCGGCTACATAGAATACGGCTATGCCAAAAACAACAACGTCAAATTTGCATCTTTGCAAAACAAAGCAGGCACCTTTGTCACACCTACCGACGACTCAGCTTCTAAAGCTCTAGCAACAGTGCCCCTGCCGGAAAACCTGCGAGCATTTATCGAAGACCCAGAAGGCGCTGAATCCTATCCAATTGTCACCTACACTTGGATGCTCGTCCCCAAAAAAGTTGCTGACCCCAACAAAGCTAAAACCATCGAGGCAATGGTTGAATACGGCTTAAATGAAGGTCAAAAAGTTAGTTCTGAATTGGGCTACGTTCCTTTGCCTGCAAGTGTTAAAGAAAAAGTAGCCGCGGCGGCCGACGGCATCAGCGCCGACTACAAAATTGAAGTTGCCAAATAGCGATTGAAGGAAGAAAGAAGAGAGATATTTCTGTAGGGGCGGATTCACCAACAATAATTGCCTAAAACCAATAATCTCGTAAACCCGCCCCCACCCAAAGGTAAATCGCAATCTACGTCTTTCAAAATCAAAGCGGCGGGCTTCACCAGAAATATTTGTTGAAAAGTCACGGGATTAATCAACCCGCCCCTTTGATTTTTTTATTCTTTTTCTTTCTGCTTTCTTCCAGCTAGCTTTTTCTTAAAATTAATCTTTCTCACTACTATTATTTGGGTTTTTTGTTTATGGTTTCAGATAATAATAGCCCTCAATTAGAGAGTCGATCGCGCTCAAGAGCAGAAAAGTCGTTAGACCAAGCCTTTATCTGGCTGACGCGCATTTTGGGCATCGGAGTGGGTGTAATCTTGCTGGTAATCGCCGTGACGGTTGCTTATAGAGCGTTACCTGCGATTCAACAGTACGGTTTGGGATTTCTATTTAGCAGTAGCTGGAATCCGGTTAAAGAAGAGTACGGCGCGCTGCCGATGATTTATGGGACGATCGTCAGTTCGGCGATCGCGCTCCTAATTGCGGTACCATTAGGAGTAGGGACTGCAATCTTCCTGAGCGAAGATTTTTTGCCGCTCCCAGTACGCACAGCTTTAGTTTTTTTAGTAGAACTTTTAGCCGCCATTCCCAGCGTAGTCTACGGTTTGTGGGGAATTGCTGTATTGATTCCCATACTTACCAGCATCGGAAAGTTTCTCAACGGTAACTTTGGATGGCTGCCGATTTTTAGCACTCCGCCAGTTGGCCCGGGAATGTTACCTGCCGGAGTAATCTTGGGAATCATGACTTTGCCCATTATTACTGCTATCTCCCGCGACTCTTTAGCCAGTCTCCCGCCCGAATTGCGACAAGCATCTCTAGGTTTGGGAGCAACTCGCTGGACAACAATTTTTAGAGTGCTAGTACCCGCAGCTTTTTCCGGGATTGTCGGCGGAATCATGCTCGGCCTGGGCCGCGCGATGGGAGAAACAATGGCAGCCACCCTGTTAATTGGCAATTCCAATCAGTTAAGTGCTTCAGTGCTAGCTCCTGCAAATACTATTGCTTCTTTGATGGCAAATCAATTTGCCGAAGCTTCCGGCTTGCAAGTGTCTGCTCTGATGTACACGGGACTAATTCTGTTTATCATGACGCTGATTGTTAATGTTTTGGCAGAGTGGATTGTTTCTCAAGTAAGAGCCAAGTACAACTAGAAGTTTGCCACAATTTCCTAATAGCTTTATTTATGTCAAATCCCGTCCCTGACGAGAATTCTTTAGAACAGAAAGTAGGCAGTTTAAAGAAGGTCAAAAATAGCCCTAGAACTCTGTTAAATCTGGCGATGACCGGAATAGCTGGAGCTTGTATGGCTATCACTCTGCTGCCTTTGTTTGCAGTCCTTTCCTACGTAACCATACAGGGTTTTAACCGCCTAAATTTAGACTTATTTACCAAATTGCCACCCCCGCCTGGACTGTCGGGAGGCGGTATCGCTAACGCAATTATCGGTACATTAATGACCGTAGGAATTGCCTCTCTAATTGCTGTTCCTTTTGGCGTATTGGCCGCCGTTTATTTGTCAGAGTTCAGCAGCGGCGAAGTCGCTCGCTGGGTGCGCTTTGCAACTAATGTCCTCAGCGGAGTTCCATCGATTATTGCAGGTGTATTTGCCTACGGTTTGTTCGTGGTAAATATGGGAGGTTTTTCGGCAATTGCAGGAGGCGCGGCGCTGGCTGTGCTGATGTTACCGACGATTGTGCGGACTACTGACGAAGCTCTACAAATTGTCCCGCAGGATATCAGATGGGCGTCGGTTGGTGTGGGTGCTTCTAATTATCAAACAGTGTTGCAGGTGGTTTTACCTGCGGCAATTCCGGCTATTTTAACTGGTGTGACTTTGGCGGTTGCTCGCGCTGCTGGTGAAACTGCTCCTTTGATTTTCACGGCGCTGAATTCGCCTTTTTGGCCGGCTGGATTTGATAAGCCAACTCCGAGTCTTTCGGTTTTGGTTTACAACTTTGCAACGGTTCCTTTTAAGGCACAGAAAGAATTGGCTTGGGCTGCTTCTTTGATTTTGGTGTTGATGGTTTTGCTGACGAGTATTCTGTCTCGTTGGGCTACTCGCCAAAAGGTTTATTGAAGTCATTAGTTATTTGTTATTTGTTATTTGTTATTTGTCATTCGTTGGGGGTGGCCAAGAACCAATAACCAATCACCAATAACATTTTCATTTGTAAAATTCGATTGGAGTATTAAGTGTATGATGAATCTGGCAAATAAGACTGAAACTGTTTTACGTACTGAGAATATCAATATTTTTTACGGCGCTTTTCACGCGGTAAAAAATGTTTGCATGGAGATTCCCAAAAATCAGATTACTGCTTTAATTGGGCCGTCTGGCTGCGGTAAAAGTACAATTCTGCGATGTTTTAACCGCCTCAATGATTTGGTTAACGGTTTTCGTTTAGAAGGCCGAATTGATTATCACGGTCAAAATCTTTACGATCCTGATATTGATGCTGTGGAGGTGCGCCGCAAGATTGGGATGGTGTTTCAAAAGCCGAATCCTTTCCCGAAGTCGATTTATGACAATATTGCTTACGGTGCGAGGGTGAATAACTATAAGGGAGATATGGATGAGTTGGTGGAAAAGTCGCTCAAACAAGCTTATTTGTGGGATGAGGTAAAGGATAAGCTGAAGCAAAGCGGTTTTTCGCTTTCGGGTGGCCAGCAGCAGCGTTTGTGTATTGCTCGGGCGATCGCAATTAATCCTGATGTAGTATTGATGGATGAACCTTGCGCTTCTCTTGACCCGATTTCGACGATTAAGATTGAGGATTTGATGCGGGAACTCAAGGAGAAGTATACAATCGTGATCGTTACTCACAATATGCAGCAGGCTACTCGGGTTTCTGACTTGACTGCTTTTTTCAATGCTAAAGTTTCTGACGATGGAAAGCGGTTTGGCTATCTTGTGGAGTGTGACAGGACTGAGGTGATTTTCCAAAATCCGAAGGAAGAGTCTACTATGGATTATGTTAGCGGCCGTTTTGGTTGATTTGCCGGAGTCTCCAACAGGTTGAAACAATCGCCCTACACGAACGACGACAATCAAATTGGTTCGTAGTGAGGACTTTAGTCCTCATCCGTCACAGGACTAAAGTCCTTACTACGAACCAATTCAGACTTGACACTCCTCGGCAGACAGGCACGAGGATTCTTAAGACATTTCGATCTTAATATCCCGCGCAAGCGTGGGTTCTTGGGCGCAATCCTTTTGCCTTAAAAGGTGGGCTGCTATCCTTGTCTTACAACAAGCTCCTCAAGCGTTTAGGGATTTAAAATCCCTGGTTTCACGTCCTGGCCCGCGTACCATTTCTAAAACTTGATCTTTAGTTGTTTGTGATTGACTTTAATTACGATTTTTCCTGGCTTTGCAGCGAGATACTTAATCCTTAAAATCTAATTTTAGACTAGAATTGATTGCCCCCAAAGTCAATACTATGTTACATTACTTAATTATGGAAAAAGCCGGCCACTGAAGAAAGGGTTTTAAACCCAATTTCTTGATAACTGAAGAATCCCGGTTTCTTGGAGGAGCCGAGATTCTTGGTTTTTATGTTTAAAAGCTCGATCGTACTTTTTGCAGATACAAGTCGCTGATTTTTTTGGGAAGAATTTTTAAAAGAGTTCACATTTTCTTCATCCAATACTTTAACAGGTTTTCTTTGACCATGTTTTGCCGCATCACTTCTAGCAAATATTCCTGAGCTTGGTCTTGACTCAATGTTTTGACTTGTTCGCGCAGCACTTGCAATTTAAACTGCTGTTCCATGCTGAGGCTGGTTGTAGGCATATCCATAAAATCGCTCCTCCAGTTTGTTACGTGAGATCGATGCGAGATAGATCGGAATGACGTTCCGCAGGCTTTGTTGTGTTCCCTATATTGTAAACTATCATAACATCTGCTTGACAATATGTCCAAAGTACACATTTTGAAACTAATTTGTGTCGCAAAAGTACATCTAAGTGGGGGGAGCTTTATCATAAAACAGGGATAAAAACCGGGAAGCCTAAGCCAAAGGAGCTATTTTGTATGGATGCAATGGAGTTTTTTCAGAGCAGTGCTGGGGAGTGGCGATCGCAGCGCAGCACTCACCATCTGGCTTTTCGCCAAGCGGAGATTGGAGATTCAAATATTCAAGTAACGGCGCTGGGTGCGGATGACGATCGAGTGGCTGAGATTTGCCAGATGCACGAAGTCGATCCGAGTCGGGCTGCTGGGGGAGCGTTTGTGACTTGGCACGGCACTATGGCGTGGGATAAGGATGATGAGAATCATAAGGGGTCTACCGTATTCGCGATCGTCCCCGATCCTGAAAATCCGCGGCAGGGTTTGATGTTGCGGGAACGGGGCTACGCGGAAATTGTGCCGGTGGCTGGCCGTTTTGAGATGGATGATGAAGATGCGCTGCTGCTGATTACCGAATACGAGACCATGAGTTCGATCGAGCGTTTTTGGTTTGCGACTCCGAACGTGCGGATGCGGACAAGTGCGGTAAAGCGCTTTGGCGGTTTCAGCACATCGACTTTTTGTACGGAAGTTCGCGTGCAACCAGACTCCGATGCAGCTAAGCCAGCAGCAGAGGATCAAGCCCCTCCCAGCCAGTTTTACTCGGCTCTGGGCTGGTAATTTATTTTGCTGCCCACTGCCCACTGCCCACTGCCCACTGCCCACTGCCCACTGCCCACTGACAACAAATGTTACAGATTGTTGCAAAAATTCAGGAAAATCGGATTTAGATTGCGGGAATCCCCTAATCTGTATGTTGGTTAGTTGTATCCGTTATGCTGGCAGCTCGCGGTGTCAACTATTTCTGAAATTTGAGATAACGGAGATTTTAACGTGGCGCTTCCTTTATTAAGCTACGCCCCCAAGAGTCAAAACCAGCGCGTTGCTGGTTATGAAGTAGGGGGCGACGAGCAGCCCAGAGTTTTCACAACTGAAAATGTGCTCTCGTCCGGGGACATGGAAAATTTGATTTGGGCTGGATATCGTCAGATTTACAGCGAACACCAAATCCTCAAGAGCAACCGCCAAAAGTCTTTGGAGTCGCAACTCAAGTTCGGCCAAATTACTGTGCGGGATTTCATTCGCGGTTTGGCGACTTCGGGGCCTTTCTTGGAACGGAATTACCAAACTAACAGCAACTACCGGTTTGTGGAAATGTGCGTGCAGCGCGTTTTGGGCCGGGATGTTTACAGCGATCGCGAAAAGATTGCTTGGTCGATCGTAGTTGCAACCAAGGGGCCTCAAGGGTTTATTGACGAATTGGTCAATAGCGATGAGTACCTCGACAACTTCGGCTACGATACAATTCCTTACCAAAAACGCCGAATTTTGCCTCAGCGTGTTGGAGGGGAAACTCCTTTCAATTTGAAGACACCTCGCTACAACGAGTACCACCGCTCGCAGCTTGGCTTCCCGCAAATCATTTGGCAGAGTACAGTTCGCCGTTTTGTTCCTCAAGAACAGCAAGCGAAGGCTGGCGATCCGTCGAACTATTTGAATATGGCTCGCAATATGTCCATGCCTGCTACTCCGCCGCAGCGCGTATCTCTGGCTAATATCAATATTGCCACGATGGTTCCTCGCCGCTAATTGATACTGCTTGGTACTATTGTTTGTGTCGGGCTATGGATTTAATCGATCAGTTTTTAGGCTGAGAGAGTTTTGAGTCTTGAGTTTTGAGGTTTGAGTTTTTTATTAAACTCGGAATCCAAAACTCAGGACTCATAATTTTTTGTCCGTGGTTAGTAGTTAGTAGTTAGTGGTTAGTAGTTAGTGGTTAGTGGTTAGTAGTTAGTGGTTAGTGGTTAGTGGTTAGTGGTTAGTGGTTAGTGGTTAGTAGTGCTGTCCCCGCTCGCAAACAGTAGTAGTGCTGTCCCCGCTCGCGAACAGTAGTTAGTAGTCATCAATTCCCAATTATTAATTCCCCATACTCAGTTACCAATTATCAAATATGAGCTCGCAGGCGCAATATTTTTAGCAGAGTGTTGAATTGATCGGGTAAAGGCGCGATCGCCTCAATCAACTCTCCGGTTAACGGATGCTGCAATTGTAGCCGCCATGCGTGGAGGGCTTGTCCGGTTAAATTTACGCCGATGGAACGGTTGCAACTGTACATCGGGTCGCCGACTATGGGATGTTTAATTTCGGCTGTGTGGACGCGAATTTGATGGGTGCGGCCTGTTTCTAATTGATAGTGCATTAAGCAATAGTTGCCGATTCTTTCTTTGATTGTCCAGTGAGTAACGGAGGGGCGGCCGCCTTTTTGTTCTGGTACTACTGCCATTTTTTTGCGGTCTGTGGGATGCCGGCCGATGGGTAGGTCTATTGTACCTGTTTCGGCGTTAGGAACTCCGTAAACTACGCCTAAATATTCCCGGCGGGCGGTTTTGGTTTTGAGTTGGGCTTGCAGGTTTTGGTGGGCGATGTCGGTTTTGGCGATCGCGATCGCACCTGTTGTATCTTTGTCTAATCTGTGGACGATTCCGGGGCGTTGAACGCCGCCGATTTCTGCGAGGGGACAGTGGGCTAACAGGGCGTTGACTAATGTACCGTCTAGATGTCCGGCGGCTGGATGGACGACTAATCCGGCTGGTTTGTTGATGATTATTAGGCTGTCGTCTTCGTAGAGGATGTCGAGGGGAATTGCTTGGGGTTCTAATTTTGTGGGCTGGGCTTCGGGTAAAGTGATGTGGATGCGATCGCCCGTTTTGACTGATATTTTTTTCGAGGTGCAGGTTGCGTCGTTGACTTTGACGTTGCCTTGTGATATCAGGGTTTGGATTCGCGATCTCGATAAGTCTGGTATCTGGTTTGACAGCCAAATATCTAATCGCTGAGTGACATTAGTTTGATTAAATTCCTCTGTATTTTCTACTGTATATATCTGTGCCGTAGTGTTTGTTTCTATCATTTAATTTTTACTGTTTTTTGCCTTTATTAAGCAGGAATTGCGTAAAAAGAAGACAGGGCGGTTGAAACCGCGTCTATAAAAACAAAACCCGCCTCCGCGGGTTGAAGACAAAGGCAATTAAAATTACCAGAAAGAATTGGTTGAAAGCCTCTCCCTTTGAGGGAGAAATTAAAATCAGACTATTCATTGCTCCAATCCTCTTCCTTCTAGGTAGAGGTCGCTCTCAAACTGTCAACTGTCAACTGTCAACTGTAGCAGCGGTTTCAACCGCCGTCTGCTCTTTATATTCTAACATTTTTTAGTCTAATTGTCAATTTCACCGACAATTATCACAGTGCCCGCAGCGCATAGATGTAGCTTCCTTGGTAAAGCCAAAAGCTTGCAGCAAAAATTGCCACCTGCACTCCCGATGCTTGAGATATTTTGCCATTTCTTCGGGGGCGGTAAAGTTTTGTTTGCCACCTTTTTGTTGTGCGGATTTGTCGATCGCATAATTGAAAGGATCTTCCCATCTTAACTGTCCGCTGCTGTGCAAGATCGAAAGGGCGATCGCACTTTCAGGGAATTCCCGCCCCACAGCATCTGCATCGCCCTTAGCTGGGAGTTGTTTCGCCAACTGCTGGGCTTCTCGAAATTGCGATCGCAATTTGTCTTGAAAAAATTGTGCTCTTTGTTTGTCATCGGGATAAAGCAAACCCGTCGGTTCGCTAATCAACGTCAGGGCGATCGCAGATTTGCCGTCGCGTCCGCCTCTACCTATTTCCTGAATGTATTCCGATAATAGCAAAGGTGCTTGAAAATGAACAACCCAGCGCACATCCGGCTTATTAATTCCCATCCCGAAGGCGCAGCTACAAACAACAAATTTCAGATCGTTATTCAGCCAAGCTGTTTCTATTTTTCGCCGCGATTCTGGACTCAAACCTGCATGATAGGCTGCCGTTTTATAACCCGCATCTTCCAACAAATCCGCCAAGTTTTCGCTATCTTTTCTAGTGCGGACGTAGACTAAACCTGCTTCTTTTGGTCGAGCTTTGATAAAATTTAATAACTGTTGTCTCCGCCCTCTGCGTGTCCAGACAGTTTGCACTTGCAGGTGCAGGTTAGAACGGTACGGACTGAGCAAAAAAGCTTCCGGCTTGTGTAGTTGCAAGACTTTGTTGATTGTTTGCTGCGCTTGGGGGTTGGCGGTGGCGGTGAAAGCTGCGATCGCAATTTTAGTTCCTTCCGGCTTAGATTTTAACAAAGCCGATCGCACTGTACCCAAACGGCGGTAAGCTGGTCGAAAAGTATCGCCCCACTGGACTAAACAGTGAGCTTCATCTAATATTAAACCGTTGATTGGGATGTGCGGCTGACTGATAATTGCCCAAACAGGTTTGCTGAGTAATGTTTCGGGAGACAGGTACAGCAATCTCAACTTGTTTTGTTGCAGCGATTGCATAGTTTGTTGGCGCTGCTGTGTTGGTAATTGACTGTGGAGGAGGGCAGCGGGTAAATTGCGATCGCGCAATTCTTGCACTTGATTTTCCATCAGTGCGACTAACGGCGAAATCACCAAAGTTAAGCCTGTTTGTAATAAAGCTGGCAGTTGAAAGCAGATTGATTTGCCACCACCTGTCGGCATAATTATCATTGTATCTTTCCCGGCTAACAAACTGCTGACGATTTCTCCTTGAGGCGGCCGAAAGTCGTCGTATCCCCAGATTTGTTTGAAGGCGGCGCGGGCTTGATTTAATAATCTTGGTTCGTATTTCATTTGACTGAGTTAAAAAAATGTCTAGTTTTGCCACAACTAACGAATTTTTGGTAAATTCGGATCTTGGCGACAAGTCGAGAGTGGTAATTGTTCGCCACCTTGTATCGTGGTAATTCTGATTCGATTTCTATCTGTTACCACATCCAAACAAGCACAACCATATCCATAATTGACATTAGTTTTGACATATTCATCGTCGTTAAAAGGAGGAATATTATCCATTCCTCCGGCTTGATATCCCCCTTGCGCCGAGATAATCCACTGAGCATATTTGTCTTTGAGATACCAATTAGCAGGCGTGGGATTAATCAACCATCCGCACCTGGTTTCAGCCGCTTTCGCAGGAATAACAACGATCGAAAAAGATGAGATAATTGCAGGTATCAACCACTTTAGTTTCATAGCTTTACATCGTAATTTTTGAGCGACAATCATACAGGAATTACCTGCTTCAACAAAAGAAACCGGGTTTTTTAGCGAATCTGCGGGTGACAACGAAATATTGTCGCAAAAACCCGGTTTCTGACTACCTGCGCGTCCAGGAGTGTCCCAAATCCAAAATCTAAAATTGCCTAAGACTCGCCGTCTCGGCGCCCGAGTTCGTACACGCCACCGCCAATACAGGCGATCGTCCCCATAGATACCGCCCAACTGGCACCCAACGACAATTCGACGCCCCAATTGCACAATCCGCCCACAATCAAAAAGGGCAGAATACTCAACAGGGAAGCATAAAAGGCATTTTGAGCTTCTCGGGCTTGGCGGGTTCTCTCAAACTCCGCTTCCGAGGTGTAGAGGGATCTTTCGGCAAAATTCATCCAGCGGTTGAGTTGCAGGATTACCCATTCTGTGATGGGTGATAGACCCCAATACAGGGCCAAAGACCATAATGACGCACCGGCGATCGCAGTTGCGTCTATGGCAAAACTAAAAGGAAAAATTTCAGTAAGCATTGCTTGATGTTATAAATTTGAGATTTCAGACGACATCCAAAATCCCCGAACTACTATAGTGTCAAGCAAAAGCTCGATCGAATTCAACCGCAGCCGAAATTCTGAGGCCATTTTTTTTTGCCTTACCCCCGCGTAAATGCCCGGAAGCCTTGACACGGGTTTTGGATGGAGTAAGATACACGTTGTTGATAAACTGATTCGCGAAGGAAGGGTAGATATCAGACGCCATCTTGCAGCGAATTGGCACTCCTCAACGCACACTCGCACACACATTCAACTTGTTCGCCGTGAAAAAAATCCTGCAAGACTCTAGAGGCCCGCTGACGGTAAAACGCTTTTTTCGTTTCAGACAGATGCTGCTGCTGGCACTTTCGATCGGCATTGTGTTGATCAGCCCTTATTTGCAGCAGCAGGTGGTCAAAGCTCAGTCAGGTTTACCAAGCAGAGTAGCGACGGGTAATTTGTGGCAAGAAGCTTCTTTTCCAGTGGAAAGTTTTGAAGCCTATACTTCCCCCTTCGGCCCCCGCGGCGGGGATTTTCATTACGGTTTGGACATGGCGGCCCCGGAAGGCAGCTACATCCGCAATTGGTGGGGGGGTCAAGTTGTGGAAGTTTGGGAAGATGGCAGGTGCGGTACTGGTATGGTAGTGCGATCGGGAAATTGGGATCACATCTACTGTCACCTCAAAGGTAGGGTGCAAACCGCTAACGGCGGGCGTTATTATATCGATCGTGAAGGCGGCCTGCAAATTTGGCAGGGTCAAACTGTGCCGGCCGGTGCGAGAATTGCCAGAGTGGGGATGACAGGGCGCACGAGTGGGCCTCACCTGCATTGGGGATTGAAGTACGGCGGCCGCTGGGTAGATCCGGCTTTGGTACTTCGCGAAATGTATTCCAATCAATCTTAATTAGTCTGGGAATGAGGACTGAAGTCCTCACTACAAACTTGTAATTTTTAGGTTTGTAGTGAGGACTTTAGTCCTAATTCTTCTTAGTTTGTAGTGAGGACTTTAGTCCTAATTCTTCCAAAAAGAAGGACTGAAGTCCTCACTACAAACCTTACTGTAGTGAGGACTTTAGTCTTAATTCTTCCAAAAAGAAGGACTGAAGTCCTCACTACAAACCGGGAGCATCTCAGTTTTGCATTTATAGTGCGAGCGTCCCCGCTCGCGTGCTTGTATACGCACGCGAGCGGGGACGCTCGCACTGTGAAGAAAAAATGCTTCTTGCAAAACTGAGATGCTCCCCTACAAACCTTACTGCAAACATTTAATCACTGCTGACTAATTCACGTTGGGGCTAACTCTTTTTTTGTTGTCAACTCGGTGTATCGATCGACAATTCGGCGAAATTCCTCACCATCGATGGTTTCTTCATCCAACAGCGCTTCGACCAGCTTGTCTACCAAAGCGCGGTTTTCGCGGATAATCCGGCGGGCTTCTTCGTAGCAGTGAATAGCGATTTCTCGGACTTGCCGATCGATCTTCATCGCCATTGCTTCAGAATAATCCGATCGCGAATTCCAGTCTCGGCCCAAAAACACCTCATTGTTCGGACTTTCCAAAGCCACAGGCCCCAAATCCGACATTCCGTAAAGCGTTACCATCTGTCTCGCTAGCTTGCTGACTTCTGTGATATCGCTGCTGGCGCCCAGAGTTACTTCCGCATCGCCGTAAACTTCTGCCTCCGCAGCCCGTCCTCCCAAAGCTACAGTAATCCGGCTTAACAGCCACGCCCGACTCCTCAAACCTTCGCTGTCGAGCATTTCTTCGTCGAGCACGTAGTTGGCAAAGCCTGCGATGCCACCGGAACGGGGAATAATCGTTACTTTTTCTAGGGTGTCGGTATTTTTGAGCATAGTTGATACGAGGGCGTGTCCGATTTCGTGGTATGCTACCAGCCACTTTTTCTTACTGTCGAGCAGCGGATTCAGAGTCAGCCCGATCGTAATTCGGTCGATCGCATCATTAACTTCCAAAGTACCAATCGTGTCTTTGCGTCGCCTCGCTGTCAGAATAGCTGCTTCATTGAGCAAGTTTGCCAAATCAGCGCCGGAAAAGCCTGGAGTGCGACGGGCAATCATGTCTAGGGCAACTTCCTCGTCGAGTTTTTTGTTGCGCGCGTGCACTTCCAAAATCCCCAAACGCCCTTTGTAACTGGGCAAATCTACCGTTACTTGGCGATCGAACCTACCGGGCCGCAGCAAGGCAGTATCGAGCACGTCGGGGCGGTTAGTAGCTGCAATCACAATCACGCCGCTGTTACCCTCAAAGCCGTCCATCTCTGTCAGCAACTGATTGAGAGTTTGTTCGCGTTCGTCATTTCCGCCGCCAATACCAGCACCGCGCTGCCTTCCTACGGCGTCTATTTCATCGATGAAGACGATGCAGGGCGCATTTTCTTTAGCTTTGCGGAACAAGTCGCGGACGCGGGAGGCGCCGACTCCGACGAACATTTCCACAAATTCGGAACCGGAGATGCTGAAGAATGGGACGGCTGCTTCACCTGCGATCGCTTTTGCCAACATGGTTTTACCTGTTCCCGGAGGCCCGATTAACAGAACTCCTCTGGGAATTTTGGCGCCGATGGCGTTGAAGCGTTCGGGTTTTTTCAGGAAAGTGACAACTTCTTGCAGTTCTTCTTTAGCTTCTTCGATACCTGCTACGTCGTCGAACATCACGCCGGTTTTGGCTTCCATTTGGAAACGGGCTCGGGATTTGCCGAAGTTCATGGCATTTCCTTGCGATTGGGTCGATCGACGCAGGATAGCCATCAATACTGCCAACACTGCAAAAATTACCAGCAAGTTTACTACTAAACTAACTGCGGCCGCGTTGTCGGCTGTTTGTTTGACTTCAAAGTCGATCTTTTTGGCGCGGATTTGCGAGTAGAGTTCTCGGTTGTTGTAGTCGAAGAGAGTAACAATTTGCGCCTGATCGCTTTTTTGATCTTTTAGCCTAACTTTGGCAGTTCTTTGGATTTCATCTATTTCGACTTTACTGACTTGTCCTTTTTCTATGTTGTCGATGAGTTGGCTGTAACTCATCGTGTTGTTTGGCGCGCTGTCGGCAAACACCGGGGTAGAGAGCAATATTCCTTGAGAAATCACCAAACTACCCAGGATGCGCCAAAGATTTCGTCCTGGAATTGATTTTTTAGGATTCTGCTGGCTCGATTTGTCTTTGTTTTCAGCTAGATGTCCCAGCCATGCGTGTTTCCAAGAATTTTTCATATTACTTTTTGCCCAAGGTGGAATACTGCCAAGATTGACCGCTTGTGGTTTGCTACGTTCGTTTATTTTAACAAGATGCCGGGTGTTCAATGGGTTTATCTGTCGATGACATCTCAATAGGTACCTGAAGATGCAGGATTTTGAACCCACTGCGACTCAGAAACCGGGTTTTTTCGCGGCATCAGGGGCTTTCACCAAGAATTTTGGCAAAAACCCGGTTTCTCTGTCCCTCCACTGAACTTACCAGAAAGAATTCGTTTAAAGCCGGAACCTTGAGCGGGAGAAATTAAAATCCGACTATTCATTACTCCAATCCTCGGACTTCCAGGTAGAGGTCGCTCTTAACTGTCAACTGTCAACTGTCAACTGCCAAGAATCTTGGCAAAAACCCGGTTTCTCGGCCACGTCAAATCCCAAATCTAAAATCGATTGACATTTGCCGATCGCACTTGTTAGACTAATCATAGTCGTAATGAGTACGTCTTAGTCAAGCAGTTATTGTTTTTCAACTCCTATGGTAAAGATTGTCGGCATTGGTGGAAGTTTGCGGGCTGGCTCCTACAGCCAGTTAGCGCTGACGGTAGCAGCAGGACGGGCGCAGGCCCTGGGCGCAGAAGTTGAAATATTCGATTTGCGATCGCTCGATCTGCCCTTCTGCGACGGCGAGAATGATTATCACGATTACCCGGATGTGGAAAAGCTGCGGAATGCGGTACGCCAAGCCGACGGTTTAATTTTGGCAACGCCGGAGTATCACGGTAGCGTTAGCGGTGTTCTCAAGAATGCCCTGGATTTGATGAGTTTCGAGCATTTGGACGGGAAAGTTGCGGGTGCAATCAGCGTGTTGGGAGGACAAGTCAACAACAACGCCCTTAACGATTTGCGAACGATTCTGAGATGGGTACACGCTTGGGTAATTCCCGAACAAATTGCGATCGGACAAGCTTGGAAAGCTTTTAGTCCTGATGGTAAATTGTTGGATGAAAAACTGTCTCAAAGGTTCGATGAATTTGCTATGAGTTTGGTAGAAAATACTAAAAAATTGCGAGGAATTTCGTAACACATTTTCCTAACTGTCAACTGTCAACTGTCAACTGTCAACTGAATTAAAATGGCATATCGATCGCATCCCCGAAAGGATGCGGTACGTCGATCGGCATTCTTCCGGGTTTAGACTCATAGTTGTCAATCCACTTTTTGGCCAATTCCAAAGCTTCCTCTTCAGTTTTGGCATTTTGGACGGCGACGTGGCGGTTGCCGCAGCTATCCCAAACTTCGACGTAGAATACTTTCTGGGATTGAAGAATCCAACCTTTATAAGTGTCTGCTGGTTCCATACTTAAAATCGTAAAATAATCCGGCGGGGAGTTGGACTGACGACCTAATTATAAATATTGCACCGTGTAAAATGAATTTTACAGGGGGTTCTATAGTATTTTTGGAAAAAAGTCAGTGTTACGGTTAACCTCGTCATTGACCCCAGCCCAAAGGCATGGGGCTTGAAAGAGGAAGGCTCACCACCTTCACAAATTCAGGACTAAACCAGTGTCTAGCCTACGTCTTTAAGACAAACTGAACTGTCTGGGAGTGGTATCCCGCAAAACGTTAAGAATGCCTCCCTAGTTTT
>NZ_JAEQCB010000254.1:0-537 GCF_020738785.1 Microcoleus sp. PH2017_05_CCC_O_A
AAGGGCGATCGACAATTATGACTCAACAGCAATTTCTCGAACAACTCAACAGCATCCTCGACCAAAACCACCTGCTGAAACATCCGTTCTACCAAATGTGGAACGAAGGTAAACTCGACATCGCAATGCTGCAAGAGTACGCACAAGAATACTACCTGCAAGTTCACAACTTCCCCACCTACGTCAGCGCCACCCACGCCGCCTGTGACGACATCAAAATTCGTCAAATGCTCCTCGAAAACCTCATAGAAGAAGAAAGAGGCGCCGCAAATCACCCCGAATTGTGGCTGCGCTTTGCCGAAGGTTTGGGTTTAGATAGAAATGCAGTTCTCGAACGCGAACATTTAGAAAAAACCACCGAATCCGTCCGCATTCTCAAAGACTTAGCGCGCAGCGAATCTCCCGCCAAAGGTTTAGCCGCCCTCTACGCTTACGAAGCACAAATCCCCGAAGTTTCCACAACCAAAATCGCTGGTTTAAAGGAATTTTACGGCATCGATTCACAAGCTGCTTTGTCTTTCTTTCAAGTTCACGAAA
>NZ_JAEQCB010000254.1:569-7069 GCF_020738785.1 Microcoleus sp. PH2017_05_CCC_O_A
GAAACCTATTGTCAAGCTAAGTAAGCTTCAGTTGACAGTTGACAGTTGACAGTTGACAGTTGACAGCTTCTTTCTGGTAAAAAAGGCATATTTGTAGGGCGGGTTTAGCTAGTGATTGTGACACTCGCAAACAATCTCAGAACAAAACCCGCCCGCCCTCGCTCATTCTCCTCTCTTTCTTGTCAAAATTCCTTGACTGGGACTGAACAGCAAAGCCATTAAAAATAATCCAAAAACAACTAAGACAATTGCTGCACCAGATGGCATATTAAAATAATAGCTAAGATACATTCCAGTCACACTAGCTGTAATTCCAATAATTGCGCCCAATCCCATCATTAAATGTAACTCTTTTACCAACAAATACGCCGTAATTCCTGGCCCGATTAATAGCGAAATTACTAACAGTGCGCCCACAGTTTGCAAACTAGCCACCACCGTCAGTGTAATCGCCGAAATCATCCCCAAGTAAATCCAGTTTACAGGCAAACCAGACGCCTGTGCTCCTAGCGGGTCGAAGGTATAGAATAGCAGTTCTTTGTAAAAGATTTTAACTGCGACCAAAATAATTACAGTTATCATAAAAGTCTGCTGTACGTCAGACGGTGCAACTGACAATATATTCCCGAACAAAAACCCGTCTAAGTCTAGTTTTGTTGTCCGCAAGACGCTAATTAAGGTGACGCTAATTGCTAAAAATGTAGATAAAATTAATGCCATAACAGCATCTATTTTAATCCGGGATTGCGATTGAATCCATGCCATAATTACGGCGCTGATGATTCCTGATATAAATGCGCCGATGGAAATATTGAAACCTAAAGAAAATGCCACTGGCAGTCCTGCTAATACTGAATGGGCAATCATGTCTACCATCATTCCCATTTGTTGTACAATTAAGTATGAGCCGACAACGGCGCACACAATTCCTAGCAAAATGCCGACGGCGATCGCATTTCGCATGAACTCGAATTTGAGCGGCTCAATTAGTATGTTTAACATTTAATTACTTACCTCAATAATCTTATTGTTTTAACCGCAGATAGAGGCAGATGAACACAGATAAACGCAGATATAAGATAATTATCTGCGTTTATTTGCGTTCATCTGCGGTTAAAAATAAATCTTTTTCCAGTCACGCGGAAACTAAACTTAAATCGTATCCATAGGCTTTTTGAATATTGGCGGCGGTGAGGACTTCCCGGCAGGAACCTGTGGCAATTAACTGCTTGTTGAGCAATAATAAATTATCGTATTGTTTTAAAGTTTCGCCTAAATCGTGGCTGATTACTAGCAATGTTTTGTTTTCAGCTTTGAGTTCGGCAAAAATATCGAAGATAATCTCTTCTGTGGCTTTGTCGATCGCACTAAAGGGCTCGTCGAAGAAGAATAAGTCGGCTTGTTGGGCGATCGATCTTGCTAAAAATATGCGCTGCTGCTGTCCCCCGGAGAGTTCGCCAATTTGTCGATCGCGCAAATCCCACATTCCCACCCGCAGCAAAGCAGCTTTGACTAATTCTTGCGACTGCTTCGAGGGAGTGCGAAACCAACCAGTCTGGACAGTCCGCGCCATCATCACCGCATTGTGCACCGTAATTGGATAATCCCAGTCAATTTGCGATCGTTGCGGCACGTAAGCCACCCGCGATAACTGTTCCTTCAACAACCGCCCCTGATATTTTACTATCCCCCGACAAGCCGGAATCAATCCCAGCATCGCCTTCACCATCGTGCTTTTCCCCGCGCCGTTGGGCCCGAAGACACCAGTTAACTGTCCCGGATCTAACTGAAAATTCACGCCGTTGAGGGCCGAAATTCCTCGATAATTCACAGCCAAGTCTTGCACTTCTAACATAATTCCAGATTTTGAGAACGATTCTTATTTCTAGCTACTACAATAGGATAACTCTAAAAGTAATAACGATTATCGTTCCAAAGGTGAAATGTTAAAAAACTTGACGGAAAAAAGCAGCAGATTGTGCGGTGTGGCGGTTTTGGCGATCGCCTGCGGACTGGTTGGGTGTACGACTGGTGTCATCTGCGACATTACTAAGGAAATTGCTCAAAGTTCGATCGACACCACCTGTCTAATCGAACCCGGAGAAGACCCCCACGCCTACCAAACCAAGCCAGAAGACCGCAAAGTCATTGAAACAGCAAATCTAATTTTATACGGCGGCTACAACCACGAACCCAGCATCATTAAATTAATTAAATCCAGCAGTAATTCCGCACCCAAAATCGCCGTACACGAACTCGCCGTTCCCAAACCGTTGATGGGCGAACACGAACACGGGAAAGAGAAAGAACAAGAAAAGTCCCACGCCACCGAAGAAAAAGTCCCCGATCCTCACGTTTGGCACAATCCTAAAAATGGTATCCGCATGGTAGAAACAATTCGCGATGAATTGATCAAAGTTTCCCCAAGCAATGCTCAACTATATACCACAAATGCCACAAAATTAACAGATGATTTAGCCAAAATAGATACTTGGATTAAAGCACAAATAGCGACAATTCCTGCCCAAAAACGCAAATTAGTTACAACTCACGATGCCCTGAGTTACTATGCCAATGCTTACGGATTAGAGATTGCGGGAGTTTTGCAGGGAGTGACAACAGAGGAACAGCCCACAGCCGCCAGAATTGCCGAATTATCATCAGAAATTAAGACAGCAGGAGTTCCGACAATTTTTGTAGAAACCACGACTAATCCGAAATTAATGCAGACTGTAGCGAGGGAAGCAAATGTCAAAATTTCCGACAAAGAACTTTATAGCGACGAGTTGGGCGGCCGAGGTACTGGCGCTGATACCTATGAAGGAATGCTAAAAACTAATACTTGTGCAATTACCTCCGGCCTCGGCGGCAATTGTACTCGGTTTGCAGGAGAAGTAGCACCAACTTCTAAACCATAGAAAAGTCGGCGGTTGAAACCGCGTCTAGACAAACAAAAACCGCCTCCGCGGTTTGAAGACAGTTAAAATTATATTATTTTCTTTACACCGCGGAGGCGGTCGCGCTCGCGAACTCGAAGTGCGGACTTGGTTTTTATAGGTGTGGTTTCAACCGCCGTCTTATCTGCGATGAATTTAAGGCAAATTGCCGTCATCGGTACTGGGGGGTTTTTGTCCAATTCCCAATTGCTTCTTAGACGATTTTAAGTCTTTCCAAAGCGCCTTAATATCTTTATAGGCTTTCTCGGCGCTAATTTTACCCCCTGTTTCCAGAGAGCAAATATAAGTTATTTTCTGAGCAAATTCCTGCAAGTTGGCATTAAACGCCAAGTTTTCAGGCGTGAAATCACCGTAGTAGCGACTGCGAGGATGTAAAAAATCTTCCCGCTCTTTCATTGCCCCCTCCTAATTCAACTTTTGGTTCTGTCTCTGCTATTAATAGTAGTCTTTGCACTTAGTATTGCGACGCTAACTTACTTTGATTGTATTCCCCAGGTAACAATTGTGATTTTTCCCTGTGTACTTAGTCGATTAAACTACTTTTAACCTTTGATTACCCGTATTTTAACCTCAATTTAACCTAAAAACACAAAAATTGGGAAATGCGCTGTTCGCATCTCCCCTTAGATATATTTTTACAGAGGTTCCTTAACCTTTTCGGAATCGGAATATTTATTTGCTGCACTCGCAGCCGATGTGGCCGCAGCCGCTACCGTTGGGGTGTCCGTCAGCGCAAGCAGTCGAACAGTAGGATTTGCCGCTTTTTTCGATCGCTTCAGTGAGGCTGACAACGCACAAACAAGAAGGGCACGCGCATTTCATTTGGGTGACAGTGGTCATTTTAAATTCTCCTGGTGTGTTTCGCTCTATTAATATCTGAACATATATTCAGATATATGTCAAGGAGATGTAAAAGTTTTGTAACAAAAGGTGGGTCGATCGCGCTAATATGAAAATGAGAATTAAAATCAGCCGGGAAAAGATGTCACCGAAGTCTGCGGTTAACGGAGCGATAAGTCAGCCTGACCAAGAAAACGATACACCAACCTGCGGGCGATCGCGCGTAGTTGAAAGTTCACGGGTTGGAGACATCCAAACACAAGTGCTGAACACAGCAAAAGCCCAGCGGATGGCAGAGTTTTTCAGTCTTTTGGGAGATGCGAACCGCTTGCGATTACTGTCGGTGTTAGCAAATCAAGAATTGTGCGTGTGCGACTTGGCGGCGGCTTTGAGCATGAGCGAATCGGCTGTATCGCACCAGTTGCGGGCGTTGCGGGCGATACGGTTGGTAAGTTATCGCAAAGTTGGCAGACAAGTTTTTTATAGTTTACTCGATCGGCACGTTTTAGAACTTTACCAAGCAGTCGCCGAACATTTGGACGAAGAATCTTAATTAGTCAGTTGTTGGTTGTCAGTTGTCAGTTGTCAGTTGTCAGTTGTCTATGCGCGGATGCTGTAGGGGCGAGTTCACCAACATCTATGATGCACATCCAGAATATGTGTAAACTCGCCCTCCCCAACCAAAGATTCATGCAAGCGATTATCTGTACATCAGCCCTGACTGCCAACCAGGGGTTATCCTACTATTAGGCTTCTAGAACAGTGTGACCGGAAGCAACCACAGCTTGTTTAATAGACTCTTCCGAGGCTTTAGCTTCCACAGTCACAGTCTTGGCCGCTAAATCCACATCAATCTTAGCTTCCGGTTCCACGGTTTTGATGGCTTCGGTAATAGTGTTTCCGCAGCCGGAACAGACGATCGAGGGAACATGAAGTTTGAGTGCCATAATTAAGCGATATCTTGTAGATGACAGGATTGATTCTGCTTTTATTTTAATCAAATTTCGGTTTTTGGGACAGGCTAGAAGCCCATCCCACAAGAAAAAAAATTTGTGGGATGGGCTAGAAGTCTGTTTTTGGGACGGGCTAGAAGCCCATCCCACAAGAAAAAAAAGTTTGTGGGATGGGCTTCTAGCCCGTCCAACTTTTCTTGAAAGAAATATTAAGTCCAATGACTAATGACTAATGACTAATGACCAATAACCAATGACTAATGACTAATAACTAATGACTAATAACTAATGACTTAGCCTCCGGTACGAACCGCCCGACGGCCGCCGCCACAGGCCGCAAACTTGCGACTAAATCAATCATATCCGGCAAAGAAAGAGCTTGCCGCGCGTCAGAAACCGATTTTTCGGGTTGCGGGTGACACTCAACAATTAACCCGTCAGCACCGCAAGCAACCGCTGCTTTTGCTAGAGATGCGACTAATTCTCGCTTGCCGGCGGCGTGAGAAGGATCTACAATTACTGGCAAATGAGTTAACTGTTTTAGCGCTACGACTGTACCTAAATCTAAGACATTGCGGGTGTAATTGTCGAAGCTGCGGATGCCTCTTTCGCACAGAACTACATCGGGATTTCCGTGGCTGAGAATGTATTCGGCGGCCATCACAAATTCTTCAATCGTGGCTGACAAACCGCGTTTTAGTAAGACTGGTTTTCCGGCTTGACCGATCGCCTTTAGTAACTCGAAGTTTTGCATATTGCGACTGCCTACTTGCAGCATATCAGCATAGGCGACAACCGGATCGATTTGGGCGATCGACATTACCTCTGTCACCACGGGTAAACCGTAACGCCGGCTGACATCAGCTAAAATTTCCAGTCCCTCAATTCCCATCCCCTGGAAAGCATAGGGAGAAGTGCGGGGTTTGTAGACTCCCCCGCGCAAAGCCTGCACCGGTGCAACTGAGAGTTTGCTGGCGACTGTCTCCATTTGTTCGGAACTTTCGACGGTACAGGGGCCGCCGACGATTAATAATTCTGTGCCGCCGACTGAGACGGTTTCGGATAGTTTGACTATAGTTTGGTGTTCGGGATGAGATTTGGTTGCGAGTTTGGCATCTAACATGATGGAATTCTCCTGGAAAATCGAGTGATTGGTTGACAATAAAAAACCCGGAACCTTTAAGGAGTTCCGGGTTGGCGCGAAAAGACAGCACGACAATTTACCCAGAACTCCTGCGGGGCCAAAAATAAAAGCCGTAATACCAGTTACTGAATAATGTCATTGCTGTTTTCGCTTGCGATGATTGGTGGTTGGGACAAGAAGTAGAAAAAACAAAACCGCAGGTGTTAGTCTGCGGTTCGCCCGGATGTTCACAGCAATCTGTAAATTCACTCCGGGCGAACTTGGGTATGCCAAAAATAAAAATAGCTGTTGGTTGCGAACATAGGTGAAGCGATTGGATTACTGATTAAATACAAGACTATTCGTTAACCTAGCATAGAGTGGTAGGAATGTCAAGCATTTTTTGCAACAGGTAGGGACACGGCACTGCCGTGTCCCTAATAAAGGTATGTTGTTGCGCTTGAGCGCTCTTTGAGATATATGAGAAAGAGCGCTTTTCGCGGAACTACGTACCTTACGGCTGTGCAATTTAGTCCCAGCCTCCGTCTCGATCGCACAATTGAGCTAATCTCTGATTGGGCGATCGATCGTATTCCCTCAATTACTCGTATTTTGATACATCTCTCA
>NZ_JAEQCB010000255.1:0-4823 GCF_020738785.1 Microcoleus sp. PH2017_05_CCC_O_A
CATCTTGAACTCGATCGCTGTATTGCTCTTTTTGGGACAAGGAATGACCGGAACCAGGGATTTGTTGGAAATTCCCCTGAGTTGGCAGAAACCCTATATCTATAGCTGTGACTTCCCCAATAAGACTTGCCCAAAGCCTTGAGCGATCGCATTACTTGGACAGTCCTGGACACAACTGGCACTCTGATAGTGGTTGATTTTAGGTACGTAGTTGCGCTTCAGCGCTCTTTCATGTTGTGGAAAAGAGCGCTGAAGCGCAACAACGTACCTTTTCATGTAAAAAAAATTAATCTGAAAAAACTCTTGACATTTGCCGCAGCTTATGGGTAGATTTTTCCTCCCGGTATTCGTAGAAAAAAATATTTGCAAATCTTAAGTTTTTATTAAAATTAAGTATTACAATAGTCGTAACTTTCAACTAAGTATTTATTCTCAATATCATGATAGCGGATCAATATGCTACCCCTCGTAGCTGCCCTCGCCATCCCTTTTCTGCCCGATACAGACGGCAAAACTGTGCGTTGGTATGCCCTGGGCGTAGGCATTGCAGATTTTGTATTAATGTGCTGGGTGTTTTGGACGCACTACGATCCGAGCATCTCCACTTTCCAAATCGTCGAGAAATATTCCTGGATACCCTCTTTAGGCCTCAACTGGTCTGTTTCGGTTGATGGGCTGTCAGTTCCGCTGGTGTTATTGGCGGGATTGGTGACGACACTATCTATTTTTGCTGCATGGGAAGTCGATCGCAAGCCGCGACTTTTCTACTTCCTAATGCTGGTGATGTACTCGGCACAAATCGGAGTATTTGTCGCCCAAGACATCATGCTGCTGTTCATTGTTTGGGAATTAGAACTAATTCCGGTGTACTTGCTAATCTCGATTTGGGGCGGACAAAACCGTCGCTACGCAGCCACCAAATTCTTGATTTACACCGCCGGCGCTTCTATCTTTATTCTCGTCGCTGCCTTAGCAATGGGATTCTACGGCGGAGGAAACGTTACCTTCGACATGGTAGAACTGGGCTTGAAGGACTATCCGCTAGGTTTAGAAATCCTACTTTATGCGGGATTGTTTATTGCCTTCGGCGTGAAACTCGCGATTTTCCCCTTTCACACATGGCTGCCTGATGCCCACGGTGAAGCATCTTCTCCTGTGTCGATGATTCTGGCCGGCGTGCTGCTGAAAATGGGCGGCTACGGACTGATTCGCTTGAATTTGGAACTTCTTCCGAAAGCACACGTTTACTTTGCACCGATTATGGCGGTGCTCGGCGTAGTTAACATTATCTACGGCGCGCTGAATTCCTTCGGCCAAACCAACATGAAGCGCCGACTTGCGAATTCGTCGATTTCTCACATGGGATTCGTGTTGTTGGGTATTGCTTCCTTCACGGATTTGGGAATCAACGGGGCGCTGCTGCAAATGATTTCCCACGGTTTGATCGCCTCAGTATTGTTTTTCCTGGCTGGCGTGACTTACGATCGCACCCATACCATGATCATGGACGAGATGGGCGAGATTGGAAAAGTGATGCCAAAAGTGTTTGCTTTGTTTACAGCAGGCGCGATGGCTTCTTTAGCACTCCCCGGGATGAGCGGTTTTGCTAGCGAATTATCAGTTTTTGTGGGCGTCGCAACTAGCGATATGTACGGTACTTCTTTCCGCGCAGTAATAGTGTTCCTGGCGGCAGTGGGACTGATTTTGACACCGATTTATTTGCTCTCGATGCTGCGACAGTTATTTTACAACTGTGGAACATTGGCAGCTTGCGATCTAGAAGATCTAGATTTGCGGAATCAGCGAAACAATCTGGATGAAGCGGTTTGTTTCGGTAATAGTTGCGTTTTGCCTGGTGATGCAAAGTTTATCGATGCTCAACCTCGCGAAGTGGCGATCGCATTTTGCTTCTTGATCCCGATTGTCGGCATTGGTTTTTATCCGAACATGGCGATGCAGGTTTACGACGCGAAGACTGTGGCTGTTAACGCCGAAGTCCGCCAATCTTACACCCTCATCGTTCAACAAAATCCTCAGATTTATGCGAAGGGATTTTTGGCACCCAAAATTGCACAGGCTCCAACAGTACCTGCTTTGGGCAAAATTACCGGATCTGAATCTGCATCGGTTTTGGGTATTGTCAAATAATTTTATCCAATTCTGTTTTTGCTGAAAATTGGGCGATCGCTTTTGTTAAAGGGCGATCGTTTTTTTGTTGCATAAGGCAGTTGACAGTTGACAGTTGACAGTTGACAGTTGACAGTTGACAGAATCGTAGGGTGCGTCGCCATCGAAAATTTATCGGGAAAAATCGACAATCTCATAGATCCGCACCACGCACCGGGAGCATCAAGCGCGATCGCACTATCATAAAAAATGCTTTTTTCAAAAATGAGATGCTCCCGACGCACCTGAGACTTCTTGCGCTCATTCACAAACTATTTTGATTTGAAATGAATCTGCGTCGATCTGTATTTATTTGATTGACATTTGCGGTTGACCTATCATATCATTTCATTTCAGGTCGATCGCCATAACAAAAACGGTTCGTAGTGCGGACTTAAGTCCGCAGCCGGAGAGCGGACTTAAGTCCGCACTACGAACCGATGAAGTTTATTATACGATTGACAAAAACTATGGCGGCAAAACAATTTTTTCCCTTGTTTTCTCAAATATCGTTTAAGGTGCATTGCCGTCAGATTGTCGATTGAATTTACCAGAAATAATTGGTTGAAAGCCGGAACACGAGTGAGGGAGAAATTTAAATCAGACTATTCATTACTCCAATCCTCTTCCTTCTAGGTAGATGTCGCTCTCAAACTGTCAACTGTCAACTGTCAACTGTCAACTGTTGAAGGATTTTTTAGGGCGACACACCTACAAATACTATTGCAGTATTTTGCATAATTGGTGTAATTTGCCGGATCTGATACTAGCGCCGAATTCCTAAAATAATCTGAGCTAAATTTTCCCTAGCATATCCCACCTCAAGCATCGATTTATCTTCCAGCCCCGAGGCAACTTTCGTCAGGATATTTAGCGGTTCTTCCGAACCTACAGTTTTCAGAAACAACACTTGCAGCCGATTTTTAACTAATTCTACAATTGAGCGACTGCGAGCCTCTTTACTTTCTTTTTGTTGAGCAACACTCCTACTAAGATTGTGAGTTTTTAACAGCCACATTCTTTCTATTCCTTGCATTTTGACGGTCTCCAAAACCTCCGCTTGAATCTGCTCGACTAATCTTTCACTTACATATTGCACGATTAAAGGCTTCAGCCTAAAAACAGTTTGCCCGCTCTCACTTATTTTTTCGATTAGAAAGCGACGGCCGAGAGAATCGAGATTTTTTACCAAATCAGAAAGAGACGAATTGACTAACATCTGCTCTCGCAAACTCGCTAGGGAAATCGGACTTTGAGCAATAGCCAGCCAGTAGGAAATCTCTTGTTCTGAATTTGACATTCGATCGAACTGCTGCGCGAGTAAATTGCTGATGTGTTCTTCAATAAATAACGCCGTCGCTTCCAAAAACTTGACAACATTTCCTTCAAAAAACTCGTTAATCGTTGTTGCCACAATCTTGATTGCTAACAGATTGCCTCCGTACCGGGCTAACAAGATTTCCCATTCTCTATCTTGGGCGGACAAACCTTTTTCTTTGAAAATATCTCGGGCTATTTCCTCGGAAATAGCAGGCTTTAAAAACCGCACTTTTTCTCCAGCTAGCAAAGCCATTTCCGTAGGTTCTTCGGCACTAACTAGGACAAAACAGCTCTGGTGATTGACTTCACACAGCCGCACAATTAAATCTCGATATCCTTCACAGCCTTCGCGGTAATGTCCCGCTAGTTCTTCTGGTTTGAGCACTGCTTCAAAATCGTCTAAAATTATCAGACAGCGCTGCTGGCGCAGATACTCGACTAGGCGCGAAATTTTGCCGTTAAAGTCGATCGCCTGCGAGGGCTCCGCTAACGGCAGAGCGGACTTTTGTTGGTTAGCAAAAAGTTGAATTAAGCTAGTGAGGAAGTCGGATGCTGTTGGTGCCGATCGCAGCGATCGCCAAATCACAAAATCAAACTCATGCTGTACCTGTTTTGCCAACTGCACCGACAGAGTTGTTTTCCCACTACCAGCCAAACCCAGCAGCGCTACTACGCGACAATTATCGGATACAATCCACTGCTTTAAAGTAGTTAATTCTTCAGTCCGCCCGTAAAAAACTGCCACATCCGGTGCTTGGTCCCAATCTTCTTGTCGCCGTCCTATCGGCGTTTTGAATAGAGATCCTTTACCTTGACTAAAATCAATCGAGCCCTCCTCCGTGTGGTAAGAAAATAGCAACTGATGCCTCAATTCCGAGAGCTTTCCAGGGCCATTCCCCGCGATCTGAAACTTTTTGTAAACTTCGCCTAGTCTTTTGCGAACGGCGATATCGCTAATGCCAAGCTTGGTTGCGATGGTAGCCGTAGATTGACCGTCGAGAGCCATAAACACAGTCTCTAACTCGGCATCTGTGACACCGCGCTCTTTCGCGATCGTTTGCACAAAGTTTTGAGGAATCGGAGTAGTCAAGGTAGGAATCTCGCCTCTACTAAAAATCTATCTTCTATTATATTCTCTGAGTTCTCGCGGGCAAACAATTGAATGCGTCAATTTTCAGCTTGCTTGTCGGTCTTGGAGGGCCGTTTGAGATATTTATAGCTGGTAAAAGTATAGTCATCTATTACATGACATGGGAGGCTTCCAGTCCCTCCCCTTTCGCTTTCACTTCGAGCGGATTGACCCGCCTTGGCTGAACTACGCAGCTCTCTATCCCATT
>NZ_JAEQCB010000256.1:0-4441 GCF_020738785.1 Microcoleus sp. PH2017_05_CCC_O_A
AAGTTGGTGCATTTGGCTTTTGGTATTTTAAAGTCCCAAAAGCCTTTCGATCCAACTTATTTACTTGCTACCCCTTGACAGATCAAGACAGTATCTACAGTTCCCAGAAATCACCGCGAGTCGAATAATTACCCCAACCCTTCAACTAACAGATTGCGAGCACTTTCCAAGGCTTCCTGCAACTTACTAGCATCACGTCCCCCAGCCTGCGCCAAGTTAGGCCGCCCGCCGCCTTTACCGCCGCAAAGTTGAGCAATTCCTCCGATAAACTTGCCAGCTTGCAATCCTTTCCGATTAACTTCAGGACTAAAAGCAGCCACCAAACTTACCTTGTCCGCATCAGCAACCGAAGCCAAAATAACCGCAGCATTTCCTAATTTTTGCTGCAACCTTTCCGCCGCAGTTTTCAGCGCTTCTGCATCCACGTCTCCCAATTGGGCTACAATGATTTTGAAATCACCAATGGACTCAGCTTGTGCTAGCAACTGGTCGGATTTTGCGATCGCCAATTCCGACTTCACAGCCGCCAACTGCTTCAGAGTATCCTTCAACTCATTCTGCAAATTAGTAATCCGGTTGGGTAACTCTTCCGGCTTCGCCTTAAATCGATCGCCCAAATCGCGCACAACCCTGTCACGCACATTCAAATAATCCAAAACAGCTTGACCCGAAACCGCCTCAATCCGGCGAGTACCAGCCGCAACCCCCGCCTCGGAAACAATCTTAAACAGCCCGATTTCTGCGGTATTGCTGACGTGAGTCCCCCCGCACAATTCCATCGAAACCCCCGGAAAATCGATAACCCGCACCACGTCGCCGTACTTCTCGCCAAACATTGCTGTGGCGCCTTTTTCTCTGGCTTGGGCGATCGGCATTTCGGCAACTTCCGCAGCGTGGGCCTCAGCAATCCAACTATTAATTAAATCCTCAATTTTCTCCAACTCTTCTGCTGTCACAGCGCGCGGAGAATTGAAGTCAAACCGCAATCTGTCTGTCGATACCATGGAACCAGCTTGGGAAATTGAATCATCGACAATTTTTCGCAAAGCTGACTGTAATAAGTGAGTTGCTGTGTGGTTGGCTTGAATGCGGCGGCGGCTACTATTGTCAATTTTCGCAGTCAAACTATCGCCAACTTTTAGCGTTCCCCGTTCCACAAAGCCAAAATGCACGAAGAAATCCGATTCCTTCTTCACATCATCAACTCTCACCAACAAACTCTGACCATTCTCTCCGCTTTGCAAATAACCTTTGTCTCCAAGTTGTCCGCCGGATTCTGCATAAAACGGCGTTTGGTTCAACACAACTTGTACCTCAGTTCCCGCCTCTGCTGATTCCACAGCTTTGCCGTCAACTAAGATAACTTTGATTTCAGCTAAACTCGATAATTCAGTATAACCGAGAAACTCAGTTTTCTGGATAGTCTCAGCTAACTTATCCAAGGAACCTTGCACAGTCAAATCGATTGTTTGATGAGCATTTTGAGCGGTAGTTTGCTGCACTCCCATTGCCACTTCAAAGCCGTCTAAATCGACGGTAATTCCCTGTTCTTCGGCAATTTCTTGAGTCAGTTCTAAGGGGAAACCGTAGGTATCGTAAAGCTTAAAAGCATCTTGCCCTGCAATTTGATTTTGACCTTGCTGCTGCAACTTGTTGATAATTTCCTCCAGCAGCTTCTCTCCGCGTTCCAAAGTCTTGAGAAACTGTGCCTCTTCCCTTGCCAATTCCGCCTTGATTTGAGCTTCCCGCGATCGCACATTTGGATAAGCAGCTTCCGAAAGCTCGATCGCACTTTCAGCCACCCGCACCGTAAACTCACCCTGAATCCCAATCAGCCGCCCGTGGCGCACCACCCGGCGAATCAACCGACGCAAAATGTAACCGCGGCCGACATTTGACGCGCGAATTTCGTCCGCAATCATGTGCACCACAGCCCGAATGTGATCGCCAATTACTTTCAGCGAAACCTTGACATTTTCATCGCTATTGTGGTAATCAATTCCGGCAATTTCCGCCGCCGATTGGACGATCGGAAAAATCAAATCTGTTTCGTAATTGTTCGGGACTTTCTGGAGGATTTGCGCCATCCGTTCCAATCCCATCCCAGTATCAATATTTTGATTTTGCAGCGGTGTTAAATTGCCCTCTGCATCTTTATTGTACTGCATGAAAACCAGGTTATAAAATTCGATAAACCTGCTATCATCTTCGAGGTCAATATTATCGCCTCTTTCTGGGTGGAAATCGTAATAAATCTCGGAACAAGGGCCGCAGGGGCCTGTGGGGCCAGATTGCCAGAAATTGTCTGCTTCTCCCATGCGTTGAATGCGATCGCCCGGAATGCCAATTTCATCGCGCCAAATCGCAAAAGCTTCGTCATCTTCTCGGAAAACGCTAACAACTAAATTGGACGCAGGTAAACCGAAAACCTCCGTAGAAAGTTCCCAAGCCCATGCAATAGCCTGTTTCTTGAAATAATCCCCAAAACTGAAGTTACCCAACATCTCAAAAAACGTGTGGTGGCGGGCGGTACGGCCGACGTTTTCGATATCGTTGGTGCGGATGCACTTTTGTGAAGTGGTAGCGCGCGGTGATTCTGCGGTGCGCTGTCCGAGAAATATCGGCTTAAATTGTAGCATTCCGGCGATCGTTAGCAACACAGTCGGATCTTCGGGCACCAAAGAAGCACTCGGCAGGATTTTGTGTCCCCGCTGGGCGTAAAAGTCGAGGAATGTTTGGCGGATTTGACTACCGCCGAGAGACTTAGGAGTAATAGACATGACAAAAACTGTTAAGTATGTAAAGATGTAGCAGCAATAGAACTCAATACGCTTCAGTTAATAGTGTTTATTGCCCGGAGATCCCCTCGCATCCCCCTTAAAAAGGAGAGTAGGGGTTGACTTTGAGAAAACTCTTGTCCCCCCCTTTTTAAGGGGGGCTAGGGGGGATCGGGCTTAGCCCAAGCGTATTGCAATAGAACTTACATCTATGTGGATATTTATATCATTATACTTAGTAATGTAAAGACCTATCAAGTTTTACAAATTGTGCTTTACTCCTCCCAAAGCTCGTGCTAACTTAACAATAGACACCGGGACAGAAAGAAACAGGAGGTCGCTATATTTAGCCCGTTCAGCGGGAACCCCCTCTCGATAATTTTTAATTTGGGGTGGGATGAAAGCCAGGTTTGTGAAAAATGGAAGGTTGACCGATTCCGTAGGACAGGGAAATCTTCACAGCCTGAACAAACAATCCTTGATATATTGGAAAGACAGTGGGGCTGGACGTGTTCCTCACTATAAAACGCCGTAGAGAGAAACATTTTGGAGTATCTCGAAGGAAGATCTAGATATCCTTAACAGGACTCAGATGCCTACAACATATTGCTTGCAATTGATGTAGGAGCGTCACAAGCAAAGTTCAAGGATATAGACATGGTGTCTCCGGTCTAAATTCCCAGGCGCGGCCGAAATTAACCGAACACAACTTGGAATAGTGGCGAAACTGCCGATCGCGCAGTCAAGCCAAACCGCAGTCGAGTCAGACTTATTGTGCTTGCGGATTAAAAGTAAAGCTGCACAAGTTGTAAACCCTAGTAAGAAATTAGTTCTCTACCGGAAACACATCTCGTTTGTTAGAAAATCAAAGATTCTTATATTATTGGGTCTGATCGCTGTCGATCGGGCCCTACGCTTTTTTATAGGGAAATGGGAAGAGGGGGAGAAAGAGAGAGGGGGAGACGGGGAGACGGGGAAGAAAGGGAGAGGGGGAGAAAGGGAGAGGGGGAGAGGGGGAGAAAGGGAGAGAGGGAGAGGGGGAGAGGGGGAGACGGGGAAGAATCCCGATGCAAGCATCTGTGCACAAGCTCTTATCTGCGAGCGGGGACGCTCGCGAGTCTGTTATGGTGCGAGCGTCCCCGCTCGCTTGCGGAACTCACTTCGAGCGGGACGCTCTATTCGTGCTATTCGGCTCGGACTGCTGTGACTCGATCGATCGAGCTTTTGAGTTATCTATAATACATAACGGGCGATCGCGCCCGCGCGTTTTTGGTCGTGGCTGACGCCCTCTGGCATGAGGCACTGTCAATATGCGATATCATTGAAAAGTCAGTACAAGAGGTTAACTTACAGGGCGAAATAGTTATCTAAACTTAGTCAAAGCTCGCTGAACAAGATAAGTCTAGAATTGATATAATATCTGCAATGCCGAAAACCAAAGCTCAATTATCCGGTTTGTAAACCGCAGTTCTGTCAGGACTAGCCAGCCTGTTAAGGTCGAGAAGGAAGTCCACAACTCGTTAAATTGGCTGAAAATAGTGGGTGACTCATGGCTAAAAGCTTCAGCTAGAATTGTTTTTTGGATTAGGATGGGCTACATCCGAATTTACGCCTGTGGACAAGTTGCGAGCCGACTCCCTTGGGTGAAGCAGGAAGCAGACCCT
>NZ_JAEQCB010000257.1:0-4370 GCF_020738785.1 Microcoleus sp. PH2017_05_CCC_O_A
AGGACTTGCAGCCGTAGGGCATACGGTCAAGATGCTTGCCGAGGGTAAATTCGTCGGAATCCCACTGAAGCAAGAATCCTCTCGCCTTTAGGCAGAGGTTTGTCAAAAAAACACTGACGGCTGCTTTTTCTTGATGTGTCCCAAATGTACTATCCGCCACCAACCAGGTTTAACCAGGGATTTTTGGTGGTGAGGACGAGATAATTTTGAGCAGAAAACTTTTTTTTCGTACATAGTTATAAAATTTGCATCCGCCAGGGACACCCGCATCAACTAAATCGAGCATCAGGTACGATATTTTTCGGATTGAAGGGTAAAGCGTGAATTAATCTAAAAAATCCAGAATTTTTGCTAAAAAAGGCTATATTTGGCTATATGTTTCATATCTATCAATCAAATTTATGGGACTTCAGATTTCGCATTTTAGCTTAATATGCGGCAGTGCCAGTTATTACATACTTGCACCTTCACCCGTTACCCTGACATTATTAAACTCAAATCTCAAATGAACTGACTGATGGATTTAGATATACAGATTCAAGCACTAATCGAGCAAGCTCCGCCTGACGGTTCGACGCCACAAATCTTAGAGGCGATCGCCCCGGCGCTGGTTTTAATTGCCCAACAGCTACAGCACCTCGAATACTCGATCCTGCAATCGGTAGACGAAAGTTGGGCGATCGTAGTTTTGAGCAATCTCAAGCAACCGGGACAGGAGAAGAAGGTGATTTATGCTTTTCCCACTCTTAAAGATGCGTCCTCCGCTGCGGCGGCTGGGGGCGGGAGCGTCAAGCCCGTACAGTTGCCTGTCACTCACATTTTATTTCAGATGATTGCTCTTGAAGGTCTCGACAGTATTGTTTTTTTTGAAAATCCCGGCAATCAGGAAGTCGGGACGGAAATCCCTCGCCGACAAGTGCAAGACTTAATCAATGTTTACTTGCAACAGTATCGATCGGCTCCACCACCAGATATTGCCTAAATATAGCCTTTCTCAAGGGAGCATCTCAGTTTTGCATTTAGATAGTGCGAGCGTCCCCGCTCGCGTATCGTATAATACGCGAGCGGGGACGCTCGCACTATCTATAAGAAAAAAATGCTTTTTACAAAAATGAGATTCTCCCTTTCTCAATGGCAGTGAAGTATGTCAGGGAATCGGGAATCGGGAATCGGTAATAGGTAATCGGTAATATTTCATTGCTTGCGCTCTCGGGAACTCACTTAGGAATGAAAATTAAATAACTTCCACAAGTTTTATGCTTCTTCTGGCCCATCCCACAAATATGTGTAAATTATTTAATTCGCCATCCTTAAGAAGCGCGATAATTAAATTTCTGATGAATTGGTAATAGGAAATTCCCCATTACCAACTCCCCATTACCAATTCCCCTACCGTGCAACTTTTTAACCTCTAATACAGCCGGCTCAAAACGTAATCTGCTAAATCAATCAAGGCTTGACGGGATTCTGAATGGGGCAGCGCAGCTAAGTATTCGACAGCTTTCTGTGCGTGATTTGTTGCTAGTTCTCGCGATCGCTCTATACCTTGAGAATCTGCTACCAGCGCCAGAGCCTGCTCTAGATCTCCTTCTTGGGCGAACTCGCGTTCTATTAGAACTTCCAAATAAGGCTTTTCTTCTAGGGCAAATAGTGCTGGTGCTGTCAAATTACCACTAATCAGATCAGAGCCTGCGGGTTTCCCCAAAGTTTCCGTTGAAGCAGTGAAATCCAATATATCATCTACTATTTGGAATGCTAAACCAATGTTGCGACCGTAGTTGTACAAATCGTCTGCTATTTCTGCTGAAACCTCGCTCAAACAGCCCGCTGCTTTAGAACTGTTGGCAATTAAAGACGCTGTTTTGTAATAACTTTTTTCTAAGTACGCTTCGATCGACAAACTGGTGTCAAATCCATTTAGTCCCTGTTGAATTTCGCCCTCAGCTAAATCCATAATCACTTCTGAAAGCAGTTTGACTACTGGCAGGTTGTCCAGATTTGCCAAGTGCCACGAAGATTGAGCAAACAGAAAATCTCCCGCCAATACTGCCACTCGGTTGTTAAACCGACTGTGTACTGTCGGTACTCCCCGCCGCAGATCCGACTCGTCCACCACGTCGTCGTGGACTAGACTGGCTGTGTGGATCATTTCTGTGATTTCCGCGAGGCGGCGGTGTTTTTCGGTGATTTCCCGATCGGGCATCGTCGCCTTGGCCATCAACAAGACTATTGCGGGTCTCACCCGTTTTCCCTTTGTGCCGAATAAGTATTCTGCAGCCGCGTACAAGATGGGATGACGGGCACCCACTAACTGTTTTAAGTTTTCTGTCAACAGTCGCAGGTCTTCTTCAACCGAGGAAAATAGGAGAGTGCTAGAGATCATGGATACGCCGACTCAAGCCGTAAAGTAACAAAATTTTACATATCATATCTTTATTTTAAGACAATTCTCTGCAATAGGGAACAAAAATCTAGGCGATCGGCAGTTATTTGTGGTCTGTCGCCAGCGAGGACTCGCCCAACTGCCAGAGGCGAGTAGCCTGCTGCCAGAGGGGTTGCTCCTATTGTATCGAATTGTTAAGCACACTGCCAAAAAATAACTAAATCCCAGAAACGCTGTGTTATTATAGGTATTAAGGATTTAAACAATTCTATACATTAAGTACAGGCTGTAATTGAGCCTGGCTGGCAGGTAGCTTTCAGATGCCTGTAAGAGTTTCGTAGAGCCAGCCTTGTTAGTCGATCGCAGCGAAAATTTCTGGGACAGATTTTTAGTTTCTTGTGGCTAAAAATTTTCAGGAGTTAAGACTAGCGCATGAGATGTGCACGGTAGCTCAAAGCAGCTAAAGTGGATGGTTTTACGCTGTTCAAGCATCTGTAAAGCAGTAAATCATTATTGACCTCGCCCAAAAACGGGTAGAAGCCACGACAATTGTCGTGGGTAGCCCAAAATTTTAGATCTTAGTTGAAGCTCCCAGATTTATCTGCCGAGTAAATCTAAAATCGAAAAATGGAAAATCTCAAATCGACTCACCGGGAACGCCTAAGTTTTTCGGCAAGCCTGATATGGAAAAGTAGCCTTCAGAACCAAGGCATAGTCTTGCGTGCTGAATTAATGTAGTAGGTCTTGAACTTGTCCCGTCCTCCTCCTCGTCCTTGACTTTTGGTTCTAATTATGATTTATCGCGATATTCCTCTAATTATTCCCATTCTAGCCGCCGGTTATGTAATGACTATTTATATAGTGCTGATGTTGGCCGAACGTAGCTCTAAAATAACTCGATTGGGCGAGTAGTGCAACGCTTGGCAGCCGAATCCGGCCTCGCCCGCCATGGACTACTCGCTCAGAATTCCGAATATTCCATAATAACCCTGCCTTGAATGCTTGCACACAAAGGCAGGGTTATTTGATTTTAGATTTTAGATTGAAGATTTTAGATTGAGGATTTTAGATTGAGGATTTGCGATCGAGCTCGTGGTTGAGAGCTTACAGGCAAGTCTGAGAATATTTGTGGTGGTAGCGATTAACACATATCAGTGGCTACACTAGGATAAACGCTGCTGCTCTCTAAGATTCTGCGGTTATGCTCCACTTTCCAGGCTACAAAATTTTCAGGAAAATCTATGAAAGCGATCGATCTCTAGTTTACCGGGGCGTGCGATCGACCGACAGCCAGCACGTAATCTTCAAGATACTCAAGCAAGAGTACCCCACTCCGGCTGCACTCGCCCGTCACAAACAAGAATATGACATCATCCGCAGCTTAAATCACCCAGGAGTCATCCGAGCTTACAGCTTAGAACAGTACGATCGCACTTTGGCGATCGTTCTCGAAGACTTCGGAGGAGAATCTCTCAAAAGCTTGATGCACTCTCGCCCCTTTACTCTATCCGAATCTCTGAGCTTCGCCATTCAAATAGCCGACATTTTGGGCGACATTCACAGCGCCAACATCATACACAAAGATATCAACCCTGCCAACATAGTTTTCAATCCCAGCACCAACCAACTCAAAATCATTGACTTTGGGATAGCCAGCGTCTTCGCGCCCGACAAATTAACCGAACAACCCACCCTCAAGCATCCCCATATTCTAGAAGGCACTCTCGCCTATATCTCTCCAGAACAAACTGGCAGAATGAACCGTAGCCTAGATTATCGCACCGACTATTACTCTCTCGGCGCAACTCTCTATGAAATGCTGACTCGCCAACTGCCGTTTGAAACCAGGGTAGTGCCCTGAAGGAAAGGATCGGAGCAAGCTATAATTAGAGAAGTGTTTGCCATAGCGTGATATGACATTAGAAATTAATTGTTGCCCTAATTGTGGCTCAAAAGAAGTTAGTCGGAACGGTAAAACTCGGCATCA
>NZ_JAEQCB010000258.1:0-4366 GCF_020738785.1 Microcoleus sp. PH2017_05_CCC_O_A
TCAGCCGAGGCGGGTCAATCCGCTCGAAGTGAAAGCGAAAGGGGAGGGACTTGAAGCCTCCCATGTCATGTAATAGATGACTATACTTTTACCAGCTATTTCTTCACCACTTCACTACTGATATTACCTGCTGTACTCACAAAATAGCTGCTCGTCCACAAAGATGGCAGCTTTTTCAGTTCCGGGAATTCCTCCCGCAAAAAACGACTAGAACGACCTTTGAACAACTTAACTACTAAGACAGGGGTGTCCGTTGGCTTGACGGCTACAAACAAATGTACGTGATCTGGGGCCACTTCTAGCGCCAATATATCCCAACCTTTCTCAATTGACAACTCTAGGAAAATCTGACGAGTTCTAGTCGCCACGTCGCCCAATAAAACTTTTTTGTGGCGCTTGGGGATAAAGACAAAGTGGTAGTTTAGTAAGAACTTAACGTGGTTGTGCGTTTTGTATTCGGCAAGTGGCAGCATAAATAGTTTGTTGATACAAATTGACGTATCCACTATACTCGTTTAGAATAAACAAATCAACCAATATTCAGGAAAACAGAGGTGCCAAAAGAACGAAAAGCAATGGGTGTTCAGCAAGTATTGCTGTCACCAAACAAAGAACTTCAAACATTACTAGAATACCTGTGCCGACAATCCGGAAAACTGTACAACAGTGGTGTATATTTGGCTCGCCAAACTTTTTTTAAAACAGGAAAGCTGTTGACTGGAAAGTTCGACTTATCTTTTGAGCCGTCAGTGGCAAAATCAATGGTTGCTAAGTCGTTGCCATCAACGCCAATGCAGCAAACATTGATGTCGGTCGCAGAAGCCTTTAAATCTTTTAAAGAATTAAGAGATTTGTATATCAAAGGTCAATTATATTTTAAGCCCAAGCCACCGGGATACCTGAAAGGGCCTAATACCAATTCACTATGAAGCTGCACTTCATGGGAAGCCTCAAATCCTTTCCGGTAAAGGATCTATTCCATGCAGCTTCATAGAAAAATGGTATAAGTTGTTCAAAGTAGCTTATCCAAACTCAGGGGGCTTAAGACCTAAACTTATTGGTAATCAGCTAAGATTCTCCTTGGGATTGACGGTAAAGCGGTGGTTTGAAGTTTCCGAATTCTTTCTGCCTATGCCGTCAAATCTTGACTTTTCCAAGGTGAAAGAGTTTACGATTCTACCTAAGAATGGTGCTTTTTATCTTGAAACATCTTACGAGGTTGAAAAAGAACAACACAGCCTAGACATCGATCAAGCGTTATCAATTGACTTGGGAACTGCTGACAATTTAGCAGCCTACCTTGATACATTGGGAAATTCTTTCTTGATTGATGCTCGCGCTATGAAAGCGATGAATCAGCTATGGAACAAAAAAGTAGCAACTAGAAAAGAAGGAAAGGCAGAAGGTTATTGGGATAATTGGCTAGACCGCGCAACCCGAAAACGCAACCACCAAATGCGCGATGGCATTAACAAGACCGCGAAGTTGATTGTTAGCCATTGCTTGGAACACAGCATTGGCAACATTGTTTGTGGCTGGAATCAAGGCTTTAAGTCTAATGCTAATATGGGTAAAAAGAACAATCAAAAGTTTGTTCAAATGCCTTTAGGAAAGTTGAAAGACCGATTAAATCAACTGTGTGACTTACACGGCATCAGGTTTATTGAAACCGAAGAAGCATATACATCCAAAGCTAGTTTTCTTGATGGAGACTCCCTACGCAAGTACGGTGAAAAGCCAGAAGGGTGGAAAGCGTCGGGAAGACGAATTAAGCGTGGATTGTATCAGTCTGCCGATGGAACCGTGGTGAATGCAGACCTAAATGGTTCTGCCAATATCCTCAGAGTGCGATTCGTTTAGCTGAAACCCTTGCTATATAAGCAATGCGGAGGACGGCTAGCCAGGGACGACCTGGATAACTGAGTGGAACATGATGGTGACGGAAGTACCCTAGAAACCGAAGTCCATCCCCCCTGGTGCTGGGGTGAAAGCATATCCCTAGGGACATGGGCAGGAAAACCCAGAACCGACTGCAAGGGATAGAAGGTAAAAGCACTGACAGCCTAAGCCAGTGACTACCAAGCAGAAGTTCTCATGAGTAAAGCGAAAGCTTGAAGGCACGCCTGAATCATCGTGATGTTGAATGGGGTAATAAGGCTGATACCCCAAGCCAAAAGGCAAGGATAAGGAGTTAGCAAATTCTTAGTTGACTAACTAGCACTCCAAAGAAACCCGGTGAATAGTGTCGCTCTAAAAGACTTGAAATGACCACTCGGAACGAAGTAACCCTCTCTCACGCTCTTAGGAGGTCGAATACCTAAGTAGGTTCCAACCACAAGCAGAAAGAGGGTGGGATTGAGTCAGAAGCGAATGCCTCACTGTAATGGTAAGGATATGCTGACAGATTCACGATGTCTTGGAATGAAGAATCTTGAGTGAGAGATTAAATGTCTAAAACGCTGAACAATCAGACGGTGGAATGGAAGGCTTTACCCTGGCGAAAGTTAGAGGTACGAGTCTTCAAGCTCCAAAAGAGAATCTTCAAAGCCTCTAGTCGTGGCGACGTTAAAGCAGTTCGGAGACTCCAGAAGACTTTGATGAGGTCTTGGTCGGGTAAGTGTCTCGCGGTAAGGAAGGTTTCGCAGGATAACCAGGGTAAGAAAACGGCAGGTGTAGATGGAATTAAAAACCTAACCCCCCATGCCCGTCTTGTCTTGGTAACTCATCTCAAAGTGACTGGGAAGTCCAAACCTACCCGCAGAGTGTGGATTGATAAGCCGGGAAAAGTCGAGAAACGACCTCTTGGTATACCCACGATGTTTGACCGTGCCTTACAAGCCCTAGTAAAACTGGCACTTGAGCCAGAATGGGAAGCTAAATTCGAGGGAAATTCCTTCGGATTTCGACCTGGACGTTCTGCCCATGATGCGATTGAGACAATCTTCAAAAATGTCAGCCTAAAAGCCAAGTATGTGCTTGACGCTGATATCTCACAATGTTTCGACTGCATAAACCATAAAGCACTGCTCCAAAAATTGAATACATTCCCGACATTACGCAAGCAAATTAAAGCTTGGTTGAAATCAGGAGTGATGGATAGCGGAGTATTCTCAAACACCAAGGAAGGTACACCGCAGGGTGGAGTCATTTCTCCACTTCTGGCAAACATAGCCTTACACGGGTTTGAGGATTTCATTACAAGCTTCTACACAATCACCAGAGGGATAGTAACGACTACCGGAAGGAAAAGTACTACTAGGGTTAAACCTACGCTAGTAAGATATGCAGATGATTTTGTGATACTCCATGAGTCTGAGGAGTTTGTAACCCTCCTGAGACAAAAAGCAGACGAATGGCTAAAAAACATGGGACTAGAATTGAAGCCAAGTAAAACGCGAATATGCCACACCTCTGAGGGGTTCAACTTCTTAGGGTTTAATGTGCGCCAGTACAAAGTAGGGGCATACAGAGCGGCAACTTTATCTAAGGGTAATCAATATTCCCCTAGTAAAGAAGTAATAAATCTAGGCTTTACAACAATCATCAAACCCACAAAGGAAGCAGTCAAGAGACATCTTGACAAGATAGGACAAGTAATAGATAAACATCATAATGCCCCTCAAGAGGCATTGATAAGCCGTCTCAATCCGATAATCAGAGGATGGTGTAACTATTATGCGTCATCTGTGAGTAAGGAAACATTTAACAAATGTGACCACCTCACCTATCAAAAGCTTCTCGCATGGGCAAAAAGCAGATGCACCAAAACTAACGCCCACGATACTGTTAGTAACTACTGGCGTACCGTAGGCAAAGACAACTGGACATTTGCCACGTCAGGCGGAACAGCCTTGGTGAAACATTCAAGTACTCCAATAGTACGCCACACCAAGGTTCAGGGTGCAAGAAGCCCGTTTGATGGAGATTTAGTCTACTGGGGTAAGCGTATGAGTAGCCACCCGGAACTGTCTTCCAGAGTAGCCACTCTCTTGAAAAGGCAGGCTGGGAAATGTGTACTCTGCGAGCTGAGTTTCAAATACGGCGATTTATGGGAAGTTGACCATGTTATCCGTACTTCTAGAGGAGGTAAGGATGAATATAGTAATTGGCAGCTTCTTCACCGCCACTGCCACGACTTGAAAACGGCAACAGACGGAGATGTCCGTTTGGAGAACTGGGATGACAACCCGTTCTAGTGTTAAAGGTACTCATAACAAGAGCCAGGTCATTGAGGAGCCGTATGTGGTGAAAGTCACAAGTACGGTTTGTGCGGTTCGTTGATTGAAACCAAAGTCTCATAAAACTTAGGAGGAAAATCGTCTCTACACCGCCTTGAGTGCAAACTCAGAAATATAGTAGAGATAAC
>NZ_JAEQCB010000259.1:0-4281 GCF_020738785.1 Microcoleus sp. PH2017_05_CCC_O_A
CCAATTACCAATTACCAATTACCAAATTTCCCATGTTTCAAACTACTCGCCGCCGCCTTGCTATTTGGTATACTGCCGTTACTGCTGTATTGTTACTTGTATTCGCCACTGGTTTCTATTTCTACGTTCGCAATACTTTGATCGATCGCATCGACGACACTCTCAATCACGTTGTAGAAATAGTAGAGCGAACTCTCGCGATCGAACCGGTAACTTCCCCGAGTAAGGGTGCTAAAACTAAGTTGCAAGTTAATATTCAAACGAGTTTTCGAGATAGCAGCGACGCAGTAGAAGACGACCACATTGATTTAGAATGGTTCAGTCCTACGGGCGAGTTGCTGTGGTCTACTTTGTCGGAACCGCTGAATGTTCCGATTCGCGCTAACCGCACGGGCGAAACGGTTTGGATAATTAATAATAAGTTGCAGCCGGATCAAAACTATTCTCTCAGACAAGTTACGCAGCGTGTGGAAATCGGCCGCCAAGTTTTGGGATATTTGCGAGTCAGCCATCCTTGGTTTGAAGTGACAAAACCGATCCGACAATTAATTTTTGATTTGATTTTGGGCGCGAGTTTAACTTTAATTTGTGTGGCGGCTATTGGCTGGTTGCTGTCGGGATTGGCGATCGCACCTGTGAGAGAATCTTACAGTCGTCTTAAACAGTTTACTGCCGATGCTTCCCACGAACTCAGAAATCCGATCGCCACTATTCAAACAAATGTCCAAGTAGCCTTGGCAGAACCGGACATCGAACCGCAGCAACACCAACAGCTACAGGTTATCGAACGCCTGACGCGCCGTTTGGGGCGGTTGGTTGACGATTTGCTATTTTTGGCCAGACAAGACAGCGGAATCGTGCAGCAGCAGTGGGTTGATGTTCCTCTCGATGCTTTGTTGATGGAGGTAATTGAAGAACAAATGGCGATCGCCCTTACCCAAAAAATCTCTCTCTGTTTGGAAATAATCGATTCGCCCGACACTGAAAATAACTTTACAGTTTTAGGCGACTGGGATCAACTAGCGCGACTGTTTACCAATCTTGTCAGCAACGCCGTGCAGTACACGCCATCGGGTGGGGAAATTGAAGTAGAATTGCAGTTGGCAGCTAAAAACAAAAGAAATTCGTCGGCGATCAATTCTGCACTGCAAATCAAAGTCACAGACACCGGCATGGGGATTGCCCCGGAAGCGCTACCGCATTTGTTCGATCGATTTTACCGCGCCGATCCCGCCCGCACCCACCGCAGCGCCGCCGGTTCTGGTTTAGGATTAGCCATAGCCAAAGCCATTGTCGAAAACCACCGCGGCCAAATCCGGATTGACAGCCAAGTCGATCGGGGAACCGCTGTTACCGTCACCATCCCCGCCCACAAATCAGCAGAAATCCGCCTCTAAACCTCTCTTCCTCTGTGCCCTCTGCGCCCTCTGCGGTTGATCCAAAAAATCTATCCCTCAAACCCTGATTCTTTCTACCTTGCGCCCAAACCCAGCTATTAAAATTCAATTCGGGCATAGATTAACATAAACTTTGTTGGAAATCTCGATCGAACTCGTGAGGAGTTATTTATGTTTCGCCACAATCTACCGTTCAAAAAAATCAGCTTGCTAGCAGCCACCTGCGGCGGTTTACTCGTCAGTCTCGCAACACTTGGACAAGCCGGCGGCCCCCCGCCCCAACCAGGAAAACCCGTATCCCAACCCGCAGCCACTCCCGCACCTGGAAAGCCTGTCAGCGAACCGAGTCCCGCTGCGAGTCCCAGCCCCGCTGCGAGTCCCAAGCCCAGCGGGATGCCCGCCACACCCCAAGATGCCCCCGCCCGATTCCCGATGCCAAGTGCGCGAGTTACGCCGATGGAGGGCATGGTAGTAATTAAACTCGTGAATACCACCAATGCCGTCATCAATTATCAAGTCATTGGTGTTACTCCACCGCGCACTCTGGGCGAACAATCGGAAATTTTACTGAAAAACATCAAAGTACCAATCACCTTCACTTACCAGCGCCCAGACGGCGGATTGCTGTTGGTGCGCCCGCAAGCAACCGCTACGCCGGGAATGTTGCAAGTCAGCTTTGGCGCAACAACAGACTTGGGCGTTGATACAAAATCGATGGAAATTCAGGAAGATGGCAAGGTAATTTTGAATTAAGTTGACTGGTTGACGGTTGACGGTTGACGGCAAAAGAGGAGACGGCATTGCCGTTTCCCTACCTTGAAATAATCATTAATATTCCATAACAGATGTAACCATCGCCCGATTAATTGTAGGGAAACGGCACTGCCGTATCCTGATTTCAGGTAATGGTAAAATCAACCGAATTGGATGATAAAGTTGCCCTCAGTGCGATCGAATATAACCATCAATCGCACGGCAGAAGAGGAGACGGCGATGCCGTTTCCCTACCCCAAAATAATCCATCAAACTCAATGACATCTGTAATCATCGCCCGATTGATTGTAGGGAAACGGCACTGCCGTGTCCTGATTTTTGCCGTGTCCTAATTTCTACCTAATTTCTGCCGTATCTTTCAATCAGCTAGTGACAAAGGAGGTAACTTAGTAAAAGGTAAATCCTCATTAACTGCATCAATTTCTTCCTGTTCTCTTTCATTAATTTGACCGATATAAGACTTAAGAATTTGCGCCAGACGGTTGTTATAAAATCGGTGCAAACTATAATTGGGCGTAGCTGGAAAGCCGCGCCGTTTTTTGTGCCTGCCGCCCGCGCCCGGATCGAAGGTTTGGATGCCCCGATCGATCGCCCATTCGATCGGTGTATAGTAACAAGCATCGAAGTGTAGGCAGTCAATTTCTTGCAAACTGCCCCAATAGCGTCCGTACATTCGATCGCCCTTATACAGACAAAAAGACATTCCCATCGGCTGTCTCTCATCTTCCTGATCATAGGCGGCGACAAACAAAACCCGATCGCGATAATTGTCATGCAACTGTTCAAAAAACCGCTTAGTCAAATACTTGCTTCCCCACCAGCCAAACTTGTCGCAAGTATTCTCATAAAAAGCATACATTTGCCCAAACATCGCTTGGGGAATTTCATCACCAGTCAAAGTTTTTACTAACAAACCGGCTGTTTCCACAGCCTTGCGTTCGCGCTTGATATTGCGGCGCTGGTTGGCATTAAATGCGCCTAGATAGCTGTCAAAATTTTGATAGCTTTGATTTTGCCAAATATAACTGTGGTGCAGCCAAGCGCTAAAACCATGCCGTTCCATGCGATCGCGCCAGACAGGATCGACATACAGGAAATTGCAACCAGAGATATTATGCCGATCGCAAAAATGGTCGATCGCACTTACCATTATGCCAGTTAACTCATCTTCATCTTCCCCCGGCGCAATCAAAAAACGATACCCTTCCGCCGGAGTAAACGGCGTCATTCCCATCAATTTCGGATAGTATTCAATACCCAAACGTTGAGCTAAATCGGCCCATTGATTATCGAATACAAATTCGCCGTAACTGTGACTTTTGACATAAAGCGGCGCACAAGCAATCAACTCTTTGTCTCGCCAGACAGTCAAGTGATGCGGTAGCCAACCGTTTTTACCTGTCGCGCTACCGGAAGTTTCGAGATTATTCAGCCAATCCCATTCGAGAAATGGCGTTTTTAGCGGCATCGCCAAGGCATCCCACGATGCTTGCGGGATGTCAGCTAGTTTGCTAATCCAGGCTACAGAATATTGAGGTTTCGGCTGTTTCAGCATAGGGAGATTTGAACGTAGAGCGATCGAACTTTATTTAACTTAATACAATTTCCCCTGCTTGTGTAATTACTCGCCACAGGCAAGATGCCTGTGCCACAAATGTTGTGGGGTGGGCTTCTAGCCCGCCCCAACTCTATAATGCAAAAACACCTCACCTCCCACCTGTTTAACCGTCAAAAGCTCTAATTTCGGCGCTAAATCGGCTAAAAAACCCTTTCCCTCGACAGGTGTCGGTGCATCCACGCCACCCAAAATTAGCGGGCATACCGTCAGCCAGAGCTCGTCTATCAAGCCCGCAGCGAGCACAGACGCGACGAGTTTTCCGCCTCCCAAAATTGCCAAACGTTTGATACCGAGGGTTTCTAGCTGTTGAAACGCATCAATCCAATCGATTTCTCCCTCGATGGTGTTGGTTGTTAAAGTGCGATCGAACTTACCGATTGCACCATTTTCAAGAACAGGCAAGATGCCTGTTCCACAAGACAATTCATCTATTGTGGAACGGGCTTCTAGCCCGTGCTCAGCAACAGGCAAGATGCCTGTTCCACAAGACAA
>NZ_JAEQCB010000259.1:4303-5896 GCF_020738785.1 Microcoleus sp. PH2017_05_CCC_O_A
ATTCATCTATTGTGGAACGGGCTTCTAGCCCGTGCTCAGCAACAGGCAAGATGCCTGTTCCACAAGACAATTCATCTATTGTGGAACGGGCTTCTAGCCTGTGCTCAGCAACAGGCAAGATGCCTGTTCCACAAGACAATTCATCTATTGTGGAACAGGCTTCTAGCCTGTTGCTGACATCTGTATCATTTCCAGTCAGCAACCAGCGGGGAACCGGTTGCTGGAAAAATCGCCAGTTGGGGTCAAATTTGCGCGATCGCGAACACACAATTTGCACCGGTTGTGGGGGCTTTCCTTGCAGTTTCCTTTGTTCTAGCAAATCGGGTGAAAAGACTCTCAGAGTAGTTCCATAGGCGCGTAAAGTGCCGTTTCCGAACAAAACTGCGTCACTGGCGGCGACTTGTTGTTCGAGGTGAGATTTGTCGTTAGCTGAACCGAATCTGGCGGCGGTGAGGGCGGTATCTGTAATTTTGCCATCGGCACTCATGGCGAGTATTACTGTTGTGTGAATCATTCGATTTGGGATTTAGGGTTCGGGATTTTAGAATACAAAAAACCCAGCGGTTGAAATCGCCGAGTGTTTCTACCTCATTTACCTAATTCCCGAATAAACGATCGATCGCAACTGAAACATTTGGAAAAGCGAGGGGATTAATATTACCGTGAGTCAGAGTTTCTCTGAATTGATAGCCAGCATCGGTAGGATCTCGAAACACGATTAATTCCATAGTTCGCAAATTGACAACCCAATACTCGGCAATCCCGGCGGCGGCGTAAATTTTGTTCTTAATTCCCAAGTCTTTAGTCAGAGTAGAATTGGAGTATTCTATCAGCCAAAAGATGTTTTCTGGATAGGGATGATGTTCTCGATAATTTTGTCCCAAACGTTGAATTATAGCGATATCTGGTTCGGGTTCGGAGTTGTTAAGTGGCAAGGTAATGGGCTTACCTTGTCGCACTTTAGCCCGATCGCCTAGCAAGTAAATTAGGTACTCTCCAGCCTCATCGCTACAGTAAGCATGAGATTCTCCTTCGGGAGCCATTTCGATTATTTCTCCACCGATTAGTTCAACTTTTCGCCCTTCCAGAATGCCGGCTGCAATGATGCGGTGGTAGTCTGCAACCGTCCATTTTACAGTTGTGACGCTCACGGCGATTACTCCTGTGTTTTTATTGTTATTTTACAGTCGATCGCACATTTCTCCCAAAAACCCGATCGCCCATCCACCCAAAAATGCGATCGCACATCCACAAAAAACCCGATCGCCCATCCACAAAAAACCCGATCGCCCATCCACCCAAAAACCCGATCGCCCATCCACAAAAAACCCGATCGCCCCATCAATCCATCAACCCAAAAACCCCGGCGGTTGAAACCGCGGCTACACAGACAAAACCCGCCTCCGCGGGTTGAAGATTTACCCGATGATTTTCCATCTCCGAATACCCTCTTCGTCCGCGGAGGCGGACATTGTTTGTGTAGACGCGGTTTCTAAGAGACTGTTGGCGAATTAAAAAAGGGTGAAACCAAACATCCCACAATCGTGGAAAAAAACTATGATGAGGCAGAGGGAAAAAGAGCGGCAAAACGAG
>NZ_JAEQCB010000260.1:0-4102 GCF_020738785.1 Microcoleus sp. PH2017_05_CCC_O_A
AAAAGCCTCAAATGATTGCAGAGCAATTATTTGAGGTTTTGAGAATTCTGAATTCTTTTGAAATTAAATCCGATCGAATATCTGCGGAATGTGGGTTAAAGGTTCTTAGCTTATATTAGGAAATAGGTCTGAAGCGCAACTACGTACCTAAATTGTATGACGACAATAAAACCGCCCATATAGCCTAAATATAATATCCTATGGCTAAATTACCATGATAAACCCATCTGATGATTGCGAGCATTCTCTGCGGATATGATTTAATAATAAACCCGTTTTCAGATGAGCCGAAAACGGGATATTTAAATAGGTTGAAACTTGAGAGGAATGACAATCAAACAAAATTAATCGCCATCCCGAGAATGGCAGCTATCTCTCCTTCTGACCGTCCCTGCTACCAAAATTTTTATTGTCATCCTTCGGCTTAGCAACACCATCAGGTTGTTTTTTTGGCTTTTTGACTTCTTTGTTGCTTTTTCTTTCTTTTGACATAATCATTCCTCAATTTTGACTCAAAAAACATCGATAGAAACCTCTGCCTAACTGCAAGTAAAAGGAGTTGCCCGACAGACAGGTGCGATATCGTGTTCGGTCAATTAGCCTTAATAGAATAAGTTTGTAGTCAGGACTTAATTCTTCAGCATTTTCTGAGGACTTAACCCACTACAAACTTATTTTACAGTGTTTTCAGCGGACACGAGTTTACTTGCTGTTAGTATCGTATCATCTTTGGTAGATTATAAACTATGTTTTGCACTCCTAGCATCTACTCTTAGGCATATCCATAAATTCCTCATGTGTAGAATGTCGGAAATTACTTTATTTCCTAGAGTTTGTAGCATCAACGTTCCACTCACCCGATTAATTTCGCGACTCGCAAAGCAGAGGTAATCGCTCCTTCGTGCAAGCCATCTCCCAAATAAGCTCCCGCATGATAGGTATGATTCTCGCCATTAGTCTCGATAATTTCATCTCGATATCGGAAAGACTCCACTGTATATAATGGTGTGTGATGTTTCTGAATGTGAATAATTTGCTCTTTTGCAATCAATTCATCCAGATGAAAAGCTAAACTGTACTCTCGCGGCGATGTGATGCCGCAAAGCTGATTCAAGCTTGCATTGTAGCCCCATCCCTTGTCCGTCTCGAAAAAATCGAATTCCGATAACTTGCGAATACCGTAGCGATCGTACATCGAAGTATCCGAATGCAGCACAGTCGTGGCATAATTGGGTTTCCAGGCCGCAAACCGCTTCGTTTCCGCCTCCGTCGGGTCAGCCAACAGCCTCATCACTTGGTCTGGCGGCATCGCAAACACCACCTTATCAAATTCCTGAGTCTCCCCATTTGCCAGCACAATTTTTACAGCACCAGCACTTCTGAAAATCTTAGCAATCTCCACATTCAGCAGGATATCACCCTTATACCGCTCCAGAATCTTTTCAATGTAAGAATAGACCCCCCCTTTAATCCTCACCCAATTCACCGAAGCATATTCGCGCAGCACCGGCATCGCCAATTCCGCTGGAAAATCGTCGAGCAATTCAAACGGTATCGAGTAGCTGTACATCGTCAGCAACTTCAGCCAATCATTGCGGACGCACGACTTTTTTAAACTATGAGAAAGTGGCATATCGTAGAAATCGTGCTGTTTGGCAAACCGCATTTTTAGCAGAAATCCAGCCGAACGAGCATAGAGACTGTCGAGTTGCAAATACTCAATCAAGCGTTGCATTCCCGTAAAATTTTTTTGAATAGCAACCGCTGACAAAAAGTGACCGCCATCTTTAAAAAATAGCGATGAACCAATCTGCACGGGTTCTAATTCAACGCCTAGCTCCTGCATTAAAGCCGCGAAATTGTAAAACACAGTGGGAAATTCTAGCACCCCATTTTCTAATATTTCATTGCACTCAGATTGATTGGGCAAAACATTTTTATTGAGCGTCCGAATGTGTCCGCCTAAAATCGGCTGACTTTCCAACACAGTGACGTGGTGTCCCTGTTTGTTGAGCCAGTAGGCTGTAGCCATACCACTAGCTCCGCCCCCAACAATTGCAATTCTCATGGTTCTCTCCTAAATTGATAGAGTGGAACATTAATCATCGAATGCTTAAGAGCTTAAAAAAAGAAGGTATGTAGTTGCGCTTCAGCGCTCTTTATAAATATTAGGAAAGAGCGCTGAAGCGCAACTACGTACCTAATTCGTCTGACGACAATAAACCGCCCTACCTAACTCCTCTTAATAAGGGGGGGGCTAGAAGCTGTTTCTAGTTTTCTGGCTGGTTGGATGTAATGCCCTTTTTATTTCTTAGTCTGCGGAGGTAGACTTCGTTTCACAACTAGCGATTTCCATCGCCGAGTAACGAATTTCTCTTAGCCTAAAATCGCATCGCCGGACAAACGTTGATAAAGCAGCGCCCCCGTCCAAAATGTCGGTGCAAAGCCTGGATAGCCCGAGGATGCGTTGCAGAAATAGAAATTGTTGAGGGATGTTTCGTGATTTAGCCGATCGACTCCCATGTTTTTCGGCGTCAGGGTAGAACCGTAGGAATTGCCGTTGGGACACCAGCAAAAGCGCTCGTTAGTGGTAGGACTTCCGGTAATATGAAAAATCATGTGTTTGCGGAAATCGGGAACATAGTGTTTTTCAACTACGTCTAAAATTGAGTCGAGAATCTCTTGTTTTTTCTGCCTGTAAGCTTTGCGGTCGGTCTCCCAAAGTTGTTTAAAATAACTGTAGTTAGCCACAGTCAGAAATTCTACAATTTGACAACCTTCGGGACAATCGGGCCGCGCTTCGGTGAGTAAAGTCGGCGTTGTAATCGCAAAACTCGGACGAGAAAAATCATTTTTGTCATACATTTGAGCAAAAGCTTCATTCAGATCCAAATGTTCGGAATGAAACGTATTCCACTTGCCAAATCCGTAGTCTCGCAGGTCGATATCTTTGACAACGCAGTACACCATGTAGTTGGATGCAGAATACTCATAATCAAGTTTCCGCCGCACTGTTTTTGAGAACAGTTCCTGACCAATCATCTTGGCTGCTCTTTTGGGGTCGAGGTTGCAAATCACCGTGTCGCCCGTGAATTCATGGGTTTGATGCGTTGTCAAATCCATCGCTTCAACTCCCGTGACAGTTCTATCTGTCAGCCGGAAATTCGTGACTTCATGGTTTAGTAAAACTTTCCCGCCGTTGGATTCAATGACTTTAACTAAAGAATTGATGACATCTTCAAAATGCTGCGTCGGATAAAATGCACCTTCTTGATAGCCTCGAAACAAAGCAATCCAAGCATAGAAAGACAACTGGTTAGGAGGTAGCAAAAAGTCCGGCCATTGCAGGGCTAATAAAGTTTGGGCGCCTTGGGGGAGTTGGAATTTATCAAAAACATCCTGAAGCGTGCTATTGAGGTGTTGGACGGCGCAGAATACGTCACCGAAATTTTTGAGCAATTCAATTGGTTTGACGGGAGGAGCGAGTTTTCTGAGTCCTTCGCCAGTTTTTTCGACTTCGTTGACGAATTTGCGAATTCTCTCGCCCGCTTCGGGAAACAGCGCCGACAATCGCCGGATCAATTCCTCTGCTTCCGAGGGAATATCGAGGGCGTACCCAGGCATTCTCATGTGGTCGAAGCCATTCGGATCGTAGCGCTCAAAGGTGACATCGCGATCGAGATTGAGTTTTTTGAGGACTCGATCGACTGTATGTCCTTCGCCGCAGTCCCAAACGTAGTGGAATTGGGCATTAAACGTGTATTTTTTGGCCATTGTAAAGGTGTGGCCAAAGCCTCCGGGATGCTCGTGAGCTTCCAGGATGTGCACGATTTTGCCGGAGTTGGCCATCAAGGCTCCAAAAACCAATGCTGATAAACCACTACCGACGATGAGGTAATCTGTTTTCATGGGATATTTCCTCGATCGATTGAATCGGGCGATCGTTCTATTTTTAGGCTAACGCTCAATTCTGAGGAAATTCTGAAGATGATTTCTTATAGCCCCCCGGCGATTGGAAATCGCGGCTACACAAACGATGTCCACCTCCGTGGACGAAGAAGGTATTCGGAGATGGAAAATTATCAAATAAAATCTTTAACCC